>JAEUJH010000759.1 GCA_016794825.1 Gemmatimonadota bacterium | reverse complement strand
GATCTGCTGATCGCGCGAGAGCAGGTCGGCCACCTGCTGGGTGGCGCGGTCGTCGCGGATGAAGAGCCCGCGGACGGCGCCCCAGAGGGCGCGGCGGGCGCTCCGCGCGGAGCCGGCGGCCAGAATGGCGGTCAGGAGGCCAAGGTCTGGGTCACGGACAGGAGGAGCATGGCGATCCGGAGATCGCCGTTGCAGACCGATCCGATCAGATGGCCGAAGACCCCCTGGGTTTCGTTCCGGTCGAGGGTGTCGAGCAGCCCGCGGGTGACGACGATGGTGGCGTCGTCGGGGGCGGATCCGACGACGGCGGCGTTAGGCTCCTTGTGGTCGAGGATCTTGACCGCGGGCGGCTTGATCCCGGCGGCGATGGCCATCTCGTGGAGGATGTTGGCGAGCTGCCGTTCCTCGAGGTCGTGGGGCCGGGGGTCGCGCGCCCCGATCGACAGCAGCACCCCGCCGGCGCCGGCGTGCCAGAAGAGCGCCCGGACCCAGATCCAGAGCAGGACCATGAACGCCATGCCCGGGGCCACCAGCACCAGGCCGAGGCGCCCGAGCGCCAACCAGTCGAGCTGGGACCAGTCATCCTGATTGAGGCCGCGGTCGATCGGGTCGAGCGCGGCAGGCAGGAGCCGGCCGGCTTCGGCGATCGAGTCCCAGAAGCCCTTCGGGATCGGGGTGGCGAAGTTGATCAGGTGGGCGGCGGTCAACACCACCAGGAACAGCACCGGGGTGACGATGACGCTGACCGGAATCCCGGCCAGGGCCACCGCCAGAAAACCGAAGAACGCGAACCGGAGGGTCCGTCGGCGGTGGCGGGCCTGTTCCTCGAAGAAGGTGGTGCGCGGCGCGGTCAGATGAAGTCGCGGCGGTCGATGGCCGGGAACGCGATGACGCATTCGCCCGGGTCAATCCCTTCGATCCGGACCTTGCCGATCGGGTCGAGATTGGTCTTGAGCTTCGATCCGTCGGGGAGCGTCACCAGGCACTCGGCGCCGGGAATGGGCAGGCCCTGAGCGTCGACGAGTTCGATCGCGATGAACGCCGCCTTGGACTCGTCGACCGTCACGACCGACCTGCCGGGCGCGCCGGCCCCGATTCCGGGCTCCGCCGGAGGCGCCTTTTCGGGCGGCTGCCGCTGGCATTCGGTACAGCCGCCAAGGGCTTCGACGTGCTGGTCGCGGAGCTTCATCCGGCGCGCCGAACGACGATCGGCTGGGTCCGGGACGGCGAGGAGCCGACCTGCTCCGGCGTGAGCACCCGGACGCCGTAACTCGCCTGGTCGGTGACCCCGAAGGCGCGGACCGGACCGTAGAAGGTGCTCCGTTCCTCCGGGGTCGAGACCTCGAGGAACCGGGGGAGGATTCGGGGGTCGTAGAACCGGAAGTACCAGTCCTCGCCCTGGGGCGACTCGACCATCAGGAAGCGGCGGAAGTGGAGCCGGAGTTCCTCGAGGGTCGTGGTGGCGACCGCGAAGATCCCCCACGGCTCGGCCCAGAGGGTCTCCGTGATCCAGGCGAAGGTGCCGGGGTCGACGTGGACCAAGTACGGGGCAATGGCCTCGAGGTCCTCCTCGGCGCGTCCGCGGTACAGCGATACGGCGCGAGCGGGGCCCAGCTCGGCCACCGTCTGGAGCACCGATGGCGCGTCGGTGGCGTCGAGAATCGCCCACAGGTTGCCCGCGGCGGCCCATTGACGGACCGTCAGGACGGGGGCGAGGCGCTCTCCAAGCGGGCGCATTCGACAATCCTACGCCCTCGGGGCAAACGGGCGCAACCGGAGGCTGGACACCGCCGCCGCTGGGGGTGAGTATAGGGTATGTCGAAACCGGCCGCCCGGCTGACGGACATGCACGTGTGTCCGATGCAGACGCCCGCGGTGGTTCCCATTCCCCATGTCGGCGGGCCGATCGTCTCGCCGGGCGATCCGAAGACCCTCATTGCCGGTCTGCCCGCCGCCCGCGTGGGTGATATGTGTGTCTGCGTGGGGCCACCCGACGTGATCGCCATGGGGTCGTTCACCGTCCTGATCGGCGGCAAGCCGGCGGCGCGGATGGGTGACATGACGGTTCATGGCGGTTCGATCGTGGCCGGGTGTCCCACCGTCCTGATCGGTGATGCCGGTGGCGGGGGGGGCAGTCCGCAGGCGTTCACCATGGGCGCCGCCAAGGCCAAGGGCGCGGCCTTCACCAAGACGAATTGCGGGGTGGCGGGTGTCGCCGAGGCGGCCGCCGCCGATCCGGCCTTCGCGGTGGCCGACCCGACCAAGAAGAGCTGGATCGAGGTCGAACTGGTCGACCAGAAGGGGCGGCCGGTGCCCCACGAGCGGTACCGGGTGGTGCCGCCGGGCGGGGCCAAGCCGGTCGAAGGATTCCTCGACGAGCATGGCTACGCCCGGGTTGGCGGGATCGATCCGGGTACCTGCACGATCACCTTCCCCGATCTCGACGCCGCGAGTTGGAAGCCCGAAAAGGGCGACCCGGGCCGGACCGCCCGGCCCGATCCGCCGCCGGGCTACCGGCCGTCGGTCGCCAAGGTCGCGGCGCGGCCGCTGTACTTCGGGCGTCCCTCGATCGGGGCGGTCAAGACGACGGTCGTGGTGGCGGTCCGACCCGGGATCGGTGCCGTCGCCGCGCGGCGGTTGGGACCGGGAATCGGAGCCGTGACGGTTCGGGTGGTCGAGTCGAAGGCGCGGTTCGTCGCCCAGCTGCCGGCCGCGGTGCGGGCTGGGTCGGTCGTTTCGGTCCGGGACGCGAATGGCCGCGAGGTCCACCGCGAGGAGGTGGGGATCGGCGGCGCGTTCGTGACGATTCCGCTGGACCCCGCGCTGCTGTCCGGCGCGGTAACGATCGGCATCACCCTTCCCGATGGGCGCGTGCTCCATGGCCTCGTGGCCGACCTGGCCCGGCTCCGGGTCGTCCATCTGACCGGGGGACTGGTGGAGCAGTATGGCAAGGCCGTGGGCCTCGACCTGACCCGACCGGCCGGAGGCGGCTGATGGACGGTTTCCTCCTTCACGTCAGTGTCCTCGAGCTTCGCCACTCGGCCGATCATCAGCAGTGTGCCTATGCCAGGACCACGGAGGCCAAGGTGGCGCTCGCCGTCAACGACGCGCCGGCGGCACCGGTCCTGACGACCTGGGGAAGCGACGTGGCGTTCGGCGTTACCCTGGCGCCCGACGATCGGATCACTATCACCGTCACGCCGGTCAATCCCGCGTTCTATCCGATGGAAGGCGGGTTCGTCTACGAGGGCGAGGGGCGGTTCCGGCGGCGGTCCGATTCCTCCATCGAGCGGGCCAACTTCGCGCCGCCGCAGACGATCCTCCTCGACGTGACGATCCCGCTGGTGCCGGCGATGAACGTCACGATGTTCCAGTGCTATCTGGCGCCGATCTCCGACGTCACCGCCAAGGTCGGTAGCATCCTGTCCGCCGCGGCGGGCGGCGCGGACGTGATCGGGCAGCTGCAGCGTCCGGAGGATGCCCACTGGATCGCGTTCCCGGCCGTCGACAAGGCGGGAGGGGTCCCGAAGTACGAGCGGCGGACGATCGACCCGCGGGCCTCGATCCGGTGTTTCGAGCTGGCGGGGCACGTCGTCCCGAAACTGGTGATGACGACCTGGCCCAAGAGCATCGACAACGTCGTCTCGAATCTGCCGGGCCTGGTGATGATCCACCCCTACCTCAGCGGCTACTACGCCTCGAGCGTGTATCCATACGGGGCCCGTCACCTCTGGGACGCCGGCCTCAAGTACTTCGGCCTTCGGGGGCTCGATCCGATCCTGTCGCGGTACGCCGGTGGCAAGGCGCATCCGTGGAAGGACACCATGGACCAGGCGGAAGAGGAGATGGGGCTGCCGCATCAGATGGCGGCGGGTGGGAAGCGGGCGGCGGTCGTGATGCCGGTCAACCTCGGCGCGTCGGTCGGGCGGTTCGCGGAGGGCGACTTTCTCCACACCTTTCTCCACGACATGAACGCCTGGGGACTCCGGAGCGACGAAGGGTACTTCGACCCCTTCCCGCTGGGTCGATGGGCCATGGCCGGGTTCAGCAGCGGCAATCAGATCCTGGCCACGATCCTGAACGGCAACGCGGGTAACCGGTTCATCGACGGCGTGGTGGCGGAGATCTACGGCATGGATCCGCCGCCGGGTACTCACGCGCTCGATCAGATCGGCGACGCGGCCACAGCGTGGCTCGATCGGGGCTCCGGCGATCGGCGATTCCGGATCTACACCCAGGAGCCGTGGCATCAGCAGTTCGACCGCTTCAAGGCGAGCCCCAAGGATCGGCACCCGCCCCCGGCGTTCGTGCTGCCGGAGTCGGCTCGGGACACCGCCGCGGATCCCCAC
>JAEUJH010000740.1 GCA_016794825.1 Gemmatimonadota bacterium | reverse complement strand
GCGTTGACTGGGATCCTCGATCTGCTGATCGCGCGAGAGCAGGTCGGCCACCTGCTGGGTGGCGCGGTCGTCGCGGATGAAGAGCCCGCGGACGGCGCCCCAGAGGGCGCGGCGGGCGCTCCGCGCGGAGCCGGCGGCCAGGATGGCGGTCAGGAGGCCGAACGTCTGGGTCACGGACAGGAGGAGCATGGCGATCCGGAGATCGCCGTTGCAGACCGATCCGATCAGATGTCCGAAGACCCCCTGGGTTTCGTTCCGGTCGAGGGTGTCGAGCAGCCCGCGGGTGACGACGATGGTGGCGTCGTCGGGGGCGGAGCCGACGACGGCGGCGTTAGGCTCCTTGTGATCGAGAATCTTGACCGCGGGCGGCTTGATCCCGGCGGCGATGGCCATCTCGTGGAGGATGTTGGCGAGCTGGCGTTCCTCGAGGTCGTGGGGCCGGGGGTCGCGCGCCCCGATCGACAGCAGCACCCCGCCGGCGCCGGCGTGCCAGAAGAGCGCCCGGACCCAGATCCAGAGCAGGACCATGAACGCCATCCCCGGGGCCACCAGCACCAGGCCGAGGCGCCCGAGCGCCAGCCAGTCGAGCTGGGACCAGTCACCCTGATTGAGGCCGCGGTCGATCGGGTCGAGCGCGGCGGGCAGGAGCCGGCCGGCTTCGGCGATCGCGTCCCAGAAGCCCTTCGGGATCGGGGTGGCGAAGTTGATCAGGTGGGCGGCGGTCAACACCACCAGGAACAGCACCGGGGTGACGATGACGCTGACCGGAATCCCGGAGAGGGCCACCGCCAGGAAACCGAAGAACGCGAACCGGAGGGTCCGTCGTCGGTGGCGGGCCTGTTCCTCGAAGAAGGTGGTGCGCGGGGCGGTCAGATGAAGTCGCGCCGGTCGATGGCCGGGAACGAGATGACGCATTCGCCCGGGTCGATCCCTTCGATCCGGACCTTTCCGATCGGGTCGAGATTGGTTTTGAGCTTCGATCCGTCGGGGAGCGTCACCAGGCACTCGGCGCCAGGAATGGGTAGGCCTTGAGCGTCGACGAGTTCGATCGCGATGAACGCCGCCTTGGACTCGTCGACCGTCACGACCGACTTGCCAGGCGCGCCGGCCCCGATTCCGGGCTCGGCCGGAGGCGCCTTCTCGGGCGGTTGCCGCTGGCATTCGGTACAGCCGCCAAGGGCTTCGACGTGCTGGTCGCGGAGCTTCATCCGGCGCGCCGAACGACGATCGGTTGGGTCCGGGACGGCGAAGAGCCGACCTGATCCGGCGTGAGGACCCGGACGCCGTAACTGGCCTGGTCGGTGACCCCGAACGCCCGGACCGGACCGTAGAAGGCGCTCCGTTCCTCTGGAGTCGAAACCTCGAGGAACCGGGGGAGGATTCGGGGGTCGTAGAACCGGAAGTACCAGTCCTCGCCCTGGGGCGACTCGACCATCAGGAACCGGCGGAAGTGGAGGCGGAGTTCCTCGAGGGTCGTGGTGGCGACCGCGAAGATCCCCCACGGCTCGGCCCAGAGGGTCTCCGTGATCCAGGCGAAGGTGCCGGGGTCGACGTGGACCACGTACGGGGCAATGGCCTCGAGATCCTCCTCGGCGCGTCCGCGGTACAGCGATACGGCGCGGGCGGGGCCCAGCTCGGCCACCGTCTGGAGCACCGATGGTGCGTCGGTGGCGTCGAGAATCGCCCACAGGTTGCCAGCGGCGGCCCATTGACGGACCGTCAGGACGGGGGCGAGGCGCTCTCCAAGCGGGCGCATTCGACAATCCTACGTCCTCGGGGCAAACGGGCGCAACCAAGAGGCTGGACACCGCCGCCGCTGGGGGTGAGTATAGGGTATGTCGAAACCGGCCGCCCGGCTGACGGACATGCACGTGTGTCCGATGCAGACGCCCGCGGTGGTCCCCATTCCCCATGTCGGCGGGCCGATCGTCTCGCCGGGCGATCCGAAGACCCTCATTGCCGGTCTGCCGGCCGCCCGAGTGGGTGACATGTGTGTCTGCGTGGGGCCACCCGACGTGATCGCCATGGGGTCGTTTACCGTCCTGATCGGCGGCAAGCCGGCGGCGCGGATGGGAGACATGACGGTTCACGGCGGTTCGATCGTGGCCGGCTGTCCCACCGTCCTGATCGGTGATGCCGGTGGCGGCGGGGGCAGTCCGCAGGCGTTTACCATGGGTGTCGCCAAGGCCAAGGGCGCGGCTTTCACCAAGACGAATTGCGGGGTGGCGGGTGTCGCCGAGGCGGCGGCCGCCGATCCGGTCTTCGCGGCGGCCGACCCGACCAAGAAGAGCTGGATCGAGGTCGAACTGGTCGACCAGAAGGGGCGGCCGGTGCCCCACGAGCGGTACCGGGTGGTGCCGCCGGGCGGGGCCAAGCCGGTCGAAGGATTTCTCGACGAGCACGGCTATGCCCGGGTCGGCGGGATCGATCCGGGAACCTGCACGATCACCTTTCCCGATCTCGACGGCGCGAGCTGGAAGCCCGAAAAGGGTGACCCGGGCCGGACCGCCCGGCCCGATCCGCCGCCGGGTTACCGGCCGTCGGTCGCCAAGGTCGAGGTGCGACCCCTCTACCTCGGGCGTCCCTCGATCGGGGCGGTCAAGACGACGGTCGTGGTGGCGGTCCGCCCCGGGATCGGTGCCGTCGCCGCGCGGCGGTTGGGACCGGGAATCGGCGGCGTGACGGTTCGAGCGGTCGAGTCGAAGGCGCGATTCGTCGCCCAGCTGCCGGCCGCGGTGCGGGCTGGGTCGGTCGTAACGGTCCGGGACGCGAGTGGCCGCGAAGTCCATCGCGAGGAGGTGGGGACCGGCGGCGCGTTCGTGACGATTCCGCTCGACCCCTCGCTGCTGTCCGGCGCGGTGACGATCGGGATCACGCTGCCCGACGGGCTCGTGCTCCACGGCCTGGTGGCCGACCTGGCCCGGCTCCGGGTCGTCCATCTGACCGGGGGACTGGTGGAGCAGTATGGCAAGGCCGTGGGCCTCGACCTGACCCGACCGGCCGGAGGCGGCTGATGGACGGTTTCCTCCTTCACGTCAGCGTCCTCGAGCTTCGCCACTCGGCCGACCACCAGCAGTGTGCCTATGCCAGGACCACGGAGGCCAAGGTGGCGCTCGCCGTCAACGACGCCCCGGCCGCTCCGGTCCTGACGACCTGGGGAAGCGACGTGGCGTTCGGGGTCACCCTGGCGCCCGACGATCGGATCACCATTACGGTCACGCCGGTCAATCCCGCGTTCTATCCGATGGAAGGCGGGTTCGTCTACGAGGGCGAGGGGCGGTTTCGGCGGCGGTCCGATTCCTCCATCGAGCGGGCCAGCTTCGCGCCGCCGCAGACGATCCTCCTCGACGTGACGATCCCGCTGGTGCCGGCGATGAACGTCACGATGTTCCAGTGCTACCTGGCGCCGATTTCCGACGTCACCGCCAAGGTGGGCGCCATCCTCTCGGCCGCGGCGGGGGGTGCGGACGTGATCGGGCAGCTGGAGAGCCCGGAGGATGCCCACTGGATCGCGTTTCCGGCTGTGGACAAGGCGGGCGGGGTCCCGAAGTACGAGCGGCGGACGATCGACCCGCGGGCCTCGATCCGGTGCTTCGAGCTGGCCGGGCAGGTCGTCCCGAAACTGGTGATGACGACGTGGCCGAAGAGCATCGACAACGTCATCTCGAATCTGCCGGGCCTGGTCATGATCCACCCCTATCTCAGCGGGTACTACGCCTCGAGCAGGTACCCGTACGGGGCCCGTCATCTCTGGGACGCGGGCCTCAAGTACTTCGGCCTTCGGGGGCTCGATCCGATCCTGTCGCGGTACGCCGGCGGCAAGGCGCATCCGTGGAAGGACACCATGGACCAGGCGGAAGAGGAGATGGGCCTGCCGCATCAGATGGCGGCGGGCGGGAAGCGGGCGGCGGTCGTGATGCCGGTCAATCTCGGCGCGTCGGTCGGTCGGTTCGCGGAGGGCGACTTCCTTCACACCTTTCTCCACGACATGAACGCCTGGGGACTCCGGACCGACGAAGGGTACTTCGACCCCTTCCCGCTGGGTCGATGGGCCATGGCCGGATTCAGCAGCGGCAATCAGATCCTGGCCACGATCCTGAACGGCAACGCGGGTAACCGGTTCATCGACGGCGTCGTGGCCGAGGTTTACGGCATGGATCCGCCGCCGGGTACTCACGCGCTCGATCAGATCGGCGACGCGGCGACCGCGTGGCTCGATCGGGGCTCCGGCGATCGGCGATTCCGGATCTACACCCAGGAGCCGTGGCACCAGCAGTTCGATCGCTTCAAGGCGAGCCCCAAGGATCGGCACCCGCCCCCGGCGTTCGTGCTGCCGGAATCGGCTCGGGACACCACCGCAGATCCGCATGGGGTGCGCCGGGCGGTTGTGTCGACGCCGGCCACCAGCCTGGCGGCCGCGGCGCAGGCGCTCGATCCCGGGTTCAAGAAGCGGTTTCCGTTCGGTTATGGCGGCGGCGACAAGGAAGGGCATCGGATCGTCAACCAGAGCATGTTCGTCGACGCGATGCGGCGGAGCGGTCTGCCGGACATCGACGGCAGTCGGGACTAACGGCGGCGCGGTTGGGCCGGGGAGGTGACGATGGCGGAACGAATCAAGGCGCGGGTGGGCGACACGATCGAGACGTCGTTCAACCTGGCGTACAAGAAGGCGGAGATTGCCCGGCTTCCGAATGCGGCCAAGTACGCGACCTTCGACTTCTTCATGATGTGCGAGAAGGGCGGCAAGCTCCAGATCGGCGCCAGTCGCGAGTTCGTCGAGGGGGTCTTCATCCGGTGTCAGTCCCGCGACATCACCCAGGACGACCAGCCGGTGGTGGCCCAGTTTCATTTTGGCGGG
>JAEUJH010000863.1 GCA_016794825.1 Gemmatimonadota bacterium | reverse complement strand
TGGTGCCAGCACGCCGTCCGCCTGCCAAGCCCCTACCGGATCGTCCCCAGCTCGCAGGTCGAACCGGACGTGTTCTTCGGCGCGCTCGGGGCGGCCTATCATTACATGCACGAGCGGTGGTCGGACATCCAGGTCGAGACGCCGGCTCAGTATCGGGCCACCTGGTCGGGGCGCGTCACCGACAGCTCCGGGGTGGTCGCCCTCGAGGGCGAGCGGGCGGTCGGAGTCGGCAACTACTTCGTCAACCGCGGCGTCGACCGCGGGGTCGTCGTCTTCCCCACTGGCGTCTGCGGCGCGCTGCCGTCGCTCGACCACGAGCGCGCCCTGACCGGCCGGCTGCTCGCCGATCGACTCCTCGCCGCCCGCGCGGCCGGCAACCGCCAGGCCATCCTCGAGTTCGACGACGACGATGGCCGACTTTTGTCCTTGATTGCCAGCATCCCCGTGGCGAGTATCAATGAGTCGTTCACGCTGACGGCGGGGCCAACCAGCCACTGGCCCAGCCGCCCCTAGCTTTCCCCTCGGGCTGGAAAAAAGGCACGGAGGACCCTCCCATGAAGTACGTCGACGGTTTCGTGATTCCGATTCCGAAGAAGAACCTGGCCGCCTATCTGAAGATGGCGAAGCTCGGGGCCAAGGTGTGGCGGGAGTACGGGGCGCTCGAGTATCGCGAGTGCGTCGGCGATGATCTCCGGGTCAAAGGCATGCCCACGTCGTTCCCGGCCAAATTGAAGCTCAAGCCGGGCGAGACCCTGGTCTTCTCCTGGATCGTGTACAAGTCGCGGGCCCATCGCGACCGGGTCAACGCCAAGGTGATGAAGGACCCGCGGATGAACAACTTTTCGCCAAAGTCGATGCCGTTCGACGTCAAGACGATGCTGATGGGCGGGTTCAAGGTCATCGTCGACCGCTGACCGGCGACCGAACAGGTTCTTCAACGCCAACCCGGACCTAACGGCTGGCGAAGACGGCTCCATGAGGCAGGCCCCGGACGTTCCCTCCATGCGGCCACGCCTTTCCTGACATCCGGAAGCCGGGCTCGGTGGCGCCCGGCTCCTTGAACCGGTCGTCGATGGCGAGGGCGCCCGTCTCCGGATCGAGTCGGGCGATCACCACCCGGCTTTCGAGCCCTCGATTTCCGGTCACCACGACCCGGCGATGGTCCGGCGAGACCGCGATCCAGTGGGTCTCCTCCGCCGGGCCGAGCTGCAGCCGCCCCACCTCGCGCGGCGCCGTCGGGTCGCTCACGTCGAAACTCACCACCGCGCCACCGGGCGCCGCCACCAGCCAGAGCGTGCCGACCACGACCGGGATCGCGCACGAAGTGCGCTGTGGCCTCGGGATCGAAGCCACCAGCCGGGCGCTCGGGGCCTCCCCACTCAGACCTTCCAGCAGGAACAGGCCGCAGTTGAAGGTGGAGACCAGTACCGTCTTCCCATCGGCCAGCAGCCGCGGCTCGGCGCCGAGCAGCCCTTCGTCGCCCGCGGGGCCATCGGGAAGCGGGATGGTGTGGAGGAGCGTGAGGTCGGACAAGCGCCAGACCTGGACCATCCGGCTGGCCGGGAAGTCGAGCATCATGTCGGTCGACGTGGTCACCACTCGGTCGAGGGAGGGAACGACCACCGCGCTGTAGACCCGGAGCCCGCTGTCGGCGCCGGCATAGTCGGCCGAGCTGGCCCGAATCGGTGCCCCGTCCCGGCTCACCTCGACCAGGCCCCCGGTCCGGACCCGTCCGGCGTCGTGCCGCATCTGGAAGGTCACCAACCGGTTCCCGTTCGGGAGAGAGAGATACGAGTGCGGGTGGGTGAATCCGCCGAGATCACCCAGATCCGCCGCGAGCCGCGGGGCCTGCGGCGCGGTCAGGTCGAAAATGAACGTCCGGCCGGAAGCGAATCCGTTGGCGAAGAGCCGGCCATCCCCGGCCACCTCGTGCTCCGTGTGGTGCGGACCGTTGCCCCGGCCGGGAACGGGAATGGTGGTCAGCACCTCGCCGTACCGATCCGGGCGCTCGGTGACGTCGAACACGGCGAGGAAGTCGGCCGCGGTCGAGTCTGCGGCGCCGGTCCAGACATAGAGCAGCTGTTGGGGGCGAGTCGATGGCGCGCAGGCGCCGAGGAACAGGACGAGAAGGAGTGGGCGCATGGTCCGAAGATACTGCCTCGCCACGAATCGAGGATCGGCTGGTACTTCACGCGACTCGCCCGGTCAACCTCGCCATCCATCCCCGAGGCAACGACCCGCCGCAGCGGCGGCCGAGTCGCGGTATCTTCATCGGACTAGGCCTTCGGTTTCCACGATCTGGCACTGCCACCCCGGCGCACACCCGGCAATGACTCGAAAACTCCTCAGCTGGTTCGGCCTGGCATTCGGCCTCCTCTGGCTCCTGCTCGCCATCATCGCCTCCTTCCGATACACCGGCCGCGACGGGGTGATCGACCCCGTCCGGATGTACTGGGACGTGATGGCGCTGCCCGGCAGCGAGCTGACCCTGCCGATGATCGGCATCGCGATCGTCGTGTTGGCCCTGTTGCTGGCCCGAGGCGGCCATCGTTTGACGGCCCGGCGGGTCGCGACCGGGCTGATCCTGGCCGCGGTGGTGCTCCTCGGCGTGGGCCTCGGCCAGGCTGCGGGCACCTCGGGACGGATGCAGCGGGTGCTCGAAGCCGGGCTGGGCGCGGGGTTCCTCGACGAGATCCCGCCCGAGCGGCGCGCCCTGGCCGCCGCGCCGCTCACGTTCAGCGACTGGGCCAGGCCGATCCACTTCGACACCCAGGGCATCGAAACCATCGCCGACATCTCCTACGGCGAGCACGGCGAACGGAACCTGCTCGACGTACTGCGCCCCGCCGGCCCGGTGGGGAGCGGCCGCCCGGTCCTGCTCCACATGCATGGCGGCGGCTATGCCTCCGGACGCAAGAACCTCTCGGCACTGCCGCTCCTCCATCGGATGGCGCGAGCCGGATGGGTGGTGGTGACCATCAACTACCGCCTGGTGCCCCAGGCGCGGTGGCCCGCGCCGCTCGTCGACACCAAGCGGGCCGTGGCGTGGATCCGCGCCCACATTGCCGAGTACGGCGGAGACCCCGGCTTCATCGCGGCCACCGGCGGTTCGGCGGGGGGCAACCTGGCCCTGTTCCTGGCCCTGACCGCGGGCGATGCCCGACTGCAGCCTGGCTTCGAAACGGCGGATACCCGGATCCAGGCGGCGGTGCCGTACTACGCCGGCCTGGAAGACTACGACTTTACCGACACCCTGGACCTGCTGGTGGCGCACGTGCGCACCAACGTCCTGCCACCGGAACGCGCGGATGACCCAGCCGCGTGGGCCGAGATGCTGCCGGCCACCTACCTGCGCGCCGACACGCCGCCGGTGCTGATCGTCTCGGGCACGAACGACGCGCTGGCCCTGATCGAGGGCGCCCGGCAGTTCGCGCCTCGGCTGAAGGCGGTTTCGACGGCCCCTGTGGTGCTGGCCGAGATCGAGGGGGGCTTCCACGGCTTCGATGACACCCGGTCGCTCCGGGCCCAGGCGGCGGCACGGGGGGCGCACCAGTTCCTCGAATGGGCCGTGGCGCGGTGGCGGTCGGATCCCGCCGGCGGCGGTGGCCTGACGACCAGATGAAGTTTGACCCCGCCGCGAACTGTTCCGACCCGCGGTCGCATTGAGAAAAGCGGGGGTTCGCCACCTGGATCTCGGAGTTAAAATGGACAACCACACGGTGCTCGACCTGAAGGCGTTCGTCCCGGCCACGGACTATTCACTCTCCCGCCACTTCTACGCCGACCTGGGGTTCGTCGAGAACTGGCAGAACGATCAAGTGGCGGAGTTCCAGGCGGGTGGCTTTCGCTTCCTGCTCCAGAACTTTCGGGCCGCCGGCCTGGCCGAGAACTTCATGATGCACCTCCTCGTCGAGGACACGGACGCCTGGTGGCGGAGGATCTCCGAGGCCGACCTGAAGGCGAAATACGGCGTCATGGCCAAGCCACCCGCCATGCAGCCGTGGGGCCTTCGGGTTCTCTACCTTTCGGATCCGAGCGGCGTGCTCTGGCACATTGCTGACCGTCGCCGGACGCCAG
>JAEUJH010000663.1 GCA_016794825.1 Gemmatimonadota bacterium | reverse complement strand
GATCCAGGCCGAGGCGGGGGAGTGGCCGCCGCGCGACGGCGGGCTGGTGGTGGAGCGGTCGTCGGTGGAGTTCGCTGGGGTGGCGGTCGGCGAGGCCGTCACCCTCCAGCGCGGCGACGGGCCGGCGGTGACCCTGCCGGTCATCGGCATTGCCCGGGATGCGGGCCTCGCGCCCGGATGGATGGAACACCTCGTTTACGGTTTCGTCACCCCGGCCACCCTGACGACGTTAGGCCTGACCCCGGAACTCGATCAACTGCTGGTGACGGTCCGCGACCGGAACGCCGGCCGCGAGACGATCCGGAAGATTGCCTTCGAACTCAAAACTCTGGCGGAGGCGGCCGGCCGTCGGGTGACCGACGTCGAGGTCCCCGAACCGGGGCGGCACATTCACGCCGCCCAGATCGACTCGCTCCTCTACACCAAGGGCGGGTTCGCGCTCCTGACGCTCTTCCTGAGCGGGTTCCTGGTCGTCAACCTGATTGCCGCGATGCTGACCGGCCAGGTTCGGGAGATCGGAGTCATGAAGGCGATCGGCGCCAGCACCGGGCAGGTGGCTGGGCTCTACCTCGGGTTGGCGCTGGTCCTCGGTCTGGTGGCGTCGGCCATTGCCATTCCCGCGGCGGCGTTCATCGGGCGGTGGTATGCCCAGTTCATCGCCGACCTGCTCAACTTCGACACGGCCGGATTCACCATTCCGCGGTGGACCTACCTGGTGCAACTGGCCGTCGGCGCGCTGTTGCCAGTATTGGCGGCCGCGGTTCCGGTCTGGCGCGGCAGCCGGACCACGGTGGCCGCCGCCATCCGCGACGTCGGGATCGCGCCGAGTGGAGCGGGGCCGGGCTGGCTGGTGCGACGGGTTCGGGGCCGCTCGCGGCCCTTGCTGCTCAGTCTCCGGAATGCCTTCCGCCGCCGCGGCCGGATGGCGCTGACCCTGGCGACGCTCGCCACGGGCGGCGCGGTCTACCTGGGCGCCGTCAATCTCCGGGCCTCGATCCGCGATTCGGTCGACATCCTGTTCGGCGACGTGCTCCGGTACGACCTCTCGCTGCGGCTGGCCGATGCCTACGCGCCGGATTCGCTCGAGCGCGCCGTCGCCGGAATGTCCGGGGTCGTGCGGGCGGAAGGATGGAACGGCGTCCGGGCCTCCGTGGCTCGGCCCGGCGGAATGCTCGGCAACGGCTTCGGGATCGTCGGCCAACCCGCGGGGAGCGAGATGATCTCGTATCCGGTGGTGGCCGGCCGGTGGCTTCGGGCGGACGACCGGGAAGCGCTGGTCGTCAACACCTCGCTGATCGACGATGATCCCGAGGTCCGGGTCGGGGGCACCGTCACGCTGGTCGTGGCCGGGCGGACGGTCCGCTGGACCGTGGTCGGGGTGGTCAAATCGATGCCGCAGCCGGCCGCGTTCGCCACCCGGGAGGCCGTGGCCGCGCTGACCGGCGACGACCGGGTCCGCACGGTGGTGGTCCGGCTGGCCGACGGGTCGCCCGCGGCCAAGGCCACCGCCGCTCGCAACCTCCGTTCGACCCTCGACCGGGGGGGCCTTGGCGTCGCGTCCGCGCAGCTGCTGAGCGAGTCCCGGCTCTCCACCGAGGATCACCTCCTGATGGTGGCCGGGTTCCTGCTGGTCATGGCCCAGTTGATGATCGTGGTCGGCGGGCTTGGTCTGGCCTCGACGATGAGCCTTGCGGTCCTCGAACGGACCCGGGAGATCGGGGTCCTCCGAGCCATCGGGGCCCGGCACCGGTCGATCCTCGCGATGGTCCAGATCGAGGCGCTGGTGATCGGGCTCCTCAGCTGGGTCGTGGCGATTCCGCTGTCGATGCCGATGAGCGTGATCCTGGCGCGGGCGTTTGGCCGGGTGATGATCCCGGTGCCGATCCGCTACTTCCCCGGGGTCGAGGCAGTGGCCGGCTGGCTGGCCGTGGTGGTGGTGGCGTCGCTGGCGGCCTCGGCCTGGCCCGCCTGGCGGGCCACCCGCGTGCCGACCGCCGCCGCGTTGGCGTACGAGTGATCGGGCGCGGCCGCCGTCAGGCCACCGCGTCCCGAGCCAACACGGCCAGGTCGAGAGCGCCGACGCCCTCGGCAATGAGCTGGTCCATCCGCGCGGCCACCCCGGGAAGCACCGCCAGCGCGCCACCCGCGGCCGTCTCCATCATCAGCCGAACGTCCTTCCGGGCCATGGCCAGCTCGAAGCTCGGCGCAAAGTTGCCCGCCGCCATGGTCTTGCCCCGCCCGGCAATGACCGCCCCGACGTTGAGGTACTCGAGCGGCTTGAGCGAGTCGAGCGGTTCGACGCCAGCGCCCCGAGCCATCGTGTATACGTCGGCCACCAGCGCACTGACCCCGATGATGAAGGCGTTGCCGCACAGCTTGTAGATCGCGGCCAGGTCGGGGCGTTCGCCGAGGTACTCGACCCGCGCGGCCTGGCGTTCGAGGGCTTCCCGAACCGACGCAAACCGCTCGGCCGGCCCGGCGGCGAGAATGGTGCCCTGGGCCTTCCGGGCCATGGCGGGCCCGATGAACACGGGGCAGTGGAGGTAGGCGATCCCCTCGGCCTCGAGCCGTCGGGCCCGCGCGGCGGTGAGCGCGGGCTGGGTGGTGGTGTGGTCGACGATGATGGCGCCCGGGGCCAGGCCGGATCGGAGCTGGGCCACGATGTCGTCGACGACGGCATCGTCCTTGAGCACCAGGTGGACGCGGGTCGCGCCGCGAACCGCGTCGGCGGGGGTGGAGGCCACGGTGGCGCCAAGCGGGGCAAGGGCTCGGGCCTTGTCGGCGGTCCGGTTCCAGACGGTTACGCGTTCGCCGCGGGCCAGGGCGGCCTCGACGAAGGCACCGCCCAGGAGGCCGGTTCCGAGGAATGCGATGTTGGTCATCAGGTAGGAGTAGCGAACTCGGCTGGTCCAGGCAACTCGTCGGGTTGCCGAATGGGTTTCAGGCCCCCGCGCGGGCGCGGTCTTACCAAGGGCCGACCAATCCTGCGGTCGGCGTTGGGAAGCCTGAGAATTTCGAGGGGCTCCGGTCGTCCTGACTTCCGAGGGGCCAAACCTCGGAGTCTAAATGTTCAAGCCTGTCGTGGGACCAGCCCTGGCGCTGGCGCTGCTTTCCGGATGTCCGAACCCGGAGGAGGTCGAGGGTCCCCCTCCGCCACCACCCGTGCCGCCGGCGGTCGCCATCGACAACGGAGACGGCCAGGTCGGGCCGGCCGGGGTCCAGTTGCCGGAAAACCTCGGCGTCCGCGTCATCAACGTCAGTGGCTCGGTCGCGACGACATTCGAAGTCGTGGCGGGCGGCGGGCGGCTGGTGTCCGTAGCCGGCGGCACCGTCACCGCCGGTGGCGCAAAGCTCACCGTGAACACCGTCGACGGCTTCGCGTCGGCTGGCTTGGTCCTCGGCGCCGCGGGCGGTCAACGGGTCAAGGTCACGTTTTCGGGGATGCCCAACTACCTCGAGTTCCAGGCCACGGCCCACGGGCCGCCCACCACGGTCCTGATGACCGCCGGTGACGGCCAGAATGGCGAAGTCGGCACCGAGTTGCCCGACCGGGTCTCGGTAAAAGTCACCGACGCCGCGGGCATCCAGGTGCCGGGGATGCGGGTCTGGTTTGTCCCGCAGGACAACGGCCAGCCCCTGGACGGAGAGGTGATCGAAACCGGCCGGGGTGGCACGGCGGTGATGCCGTCGCGCTGGCGGCTCGGACCGGCGGTCGGACCCCAGCGGCTGGTGGCGCGGGTCCTGGCCGGTTCGACGGGTGCCACCGACGCCGCGCTGGCCGGCAACCCCATCACCTTTTCGGCCACCGCGACGGCCGCCGTGGCCCGGACCGCGTCCCGGAACCCCGCGTCGTTCCCGGTCCAGACCGCCGCCCCTGGCGAGGCGGTCGCGGTGCGCCCGTCGGTAGTAGTGCTCTCGGGGGCGGGAACGCCGATGCCGGGCGTGTCCGTCCGCTTCGACATCACCGCCGGCGGCGGCCACTTCGGAGGGAGCGTGGTGGTCTACCAGAACGTCACCAATTCGGCCGGCATCGTCACCGTTCCCGATTGGGTCATGGGCACGGTTGGCGCCAACACGGTGACCGCCACAGTGGTGGCGGCCGGTGTCGCCGGGAGCCCGGTGACGTTCTCGGCCAATGCCGTCCTGCCCGACGCCAATCTGCTGCAGAACCCGAGCTTCGAGGAACCGGTCACGGCCCGGGTGATCCCCGCCGCGCCCGGCGGGTGGGGCGGGGACCTGGTCGAGTCGGTACCGCTGCCGGCAGGCTTCCCCTCGGTGGACGGAACCCGAGTGCTGCGATTCATCGCCACCGGGCCGACCGCGTCGACCAATACGGTCGCGTCGGAACTGTTCCAAACGGTCGACGTCAGCCGCTTCTCGGCCGACATCGACGCCGGGAAGATCCGGATCGACGGCGAGGTGCTGTTCGGTCGGGTCGATGCCCCTAACGTGGATCGGCTGTTCGGGATGCAGTTGCTCGCGTTCGACGGCCCGCCCGACCAGTTCGCGGCCAAGTTCGCGGCGCAGTCCTGGCTCGGTCGGGTGCGGGTCGACCGGACCGTCACCGCCGCGGCGGTCTGGCAGAACGCAACCGGATCGCTGGTGCTGCCCGCCGGGACCCGCTACGTCGCGATCCACATCTTCGCGTACGAGGACGTCGTCAACGACGGGGTCGGGGTGCCGGAGTTCGCGGGACACTTCGCCGAGACGGCGTCGCTCCGGGTTCGACCGGTGGTTCCGTAGCGTTCAGCGGTTGCCGCCGGCTCGGGCTCGGAGGGCGGCGCGGACCGAATCGCGGCTGGCGGCCTGGATCGTCTCGTCGGCCGCCGCCGCCTCGGCGCCGCGGGCAAAGCTCGCCCGCGCCGCGGCGCTGTCGCCGGCTTCGAGGAGGAGGGT
>JAEUJH010000602.1 GCA_016794825.1 Gemmatimonadota bacterium | reverse complement strand
CCGCGGGGGCTACGCGATCGCTTCCGCCGAACGCCGTTTCCGGCCCAGCACCCCAGCCGTCACCAGCGTGAACACCAAACCAACCGGCAGCGGCTCCAGGAACGTGATCGCGATGTTGAACAGGGGATTCCGGTACATCTCGATGTACTCGGTCATCTGCTGGGTCTGGCGGGCCAGCTCCGCCTCGGTGGCGCCGGACGCCCGGGCCTTCTCGAGCGAGTAGGCGGCGTAGTCGCTCGCGAAGTCGGGCATGAACTGGTGATAGGCGAGCTGCCAGGTGGCCACGTAGCAGACGGTCGCCACCAGGGTGATCAGAAGCCCCACCTGCAGTGCCCGGCCGAACGAAAGCTCCCCGCCAGCCACGTTGTCCCGATACGACTTGACCCCGAAAAAGACCATCAGGAACGCCAGGACCATCGAGGTGTACCCGACGATGGCCGCCCGGTCGAACCCGATCTGTTCCTTGAACGGGATCCCGAGCAGCATGACCGCCGACATGATGGCGCCGGCGATCAACCCGAACGTAAGCACGACTTTCCGCATGAACCGACTCCAGAGTGGTTTGAGGTCGGCCGATTCTATCGATCGACCCCATCCTCCGCGTCACCCAAAGGGATGATTTTGGCCCGGGGGCCGAAAAATCATCCGAAAGTTGGCTCCGCCGCCGATATCCGGCCCGCCCGACACTCCCACGCACCGGCATCTTTTTCCTGGCGCACGGGCGGCGGGTTCGAGACCGGCGTCCGGTTCAGGGCACGGCGCTCCGATTCATGACCGGCAGGGTCACCGCCGACGGCCGAGCCCGATCGTGGTGAATGGTCTGGTTGGCCACCCTCCATTCCGTATCCGTGGCCACCGGATTGCCGGTGTTCTGGTTCGGGTTGTAGTACGGCGCCGAGCTGCTGGTGATTTCGAGCCGGATCCGGTGCCCGGCCTTGAACCGGTGCGCGATGTCGTTGAGCTCGATCAGGTACCGCTCCACCTTGCCCGGGGTCAGCAGCTCCTCCCGGTCGTATCCGTTCCGGTAGCGGGCCCGCCGAATCCCGACCCGGGCGCCCAGCTGGACGGCCTTCCCGTCGGGGTGGACGTCCGTCAGGATCGCGACGAAGTCGGTATCGCGGGCGTCGGTCGCCGCCTGGAGGTCGACGGTGACGGTTCCGACGATCTCCACGGGCTCGGCCAGCACGTCGCCGGTATAGACCAGCACGTCGGGTCGATCCTGGCGCGGCCGCCGGTCGATGGCCAGCTCGCTCATGCTGCCGGGGACCGGGTTCTTCGGGTCGAACACGAACCGGTCGGGGGTCGACGTCTCCGCCGGCTGCCAGCTGAGGCGTCCGTCGCCCGAAAGTCCGTTGGCCCGGCCGCCACTGGCCAGGTAGAGCTTGGTCGGCGTGGCACCGGCGGGCGGGTAGGTGTCGAAGGTCCGCCAGACATCGGCGCCCGTCACGTAGATCCGCGCGCGGGGGGCGTCGAAGCGGGCGTTGGTGCCCTTGAGGCACCAGTCGAAGAAGTCGAGGTGGAGCTTCTTGGTGTCGATGATCGATTCGGGCGCGAACGTCATCTCGCCGATCTTGGTCGACCCGCCGGCAAAGGTCTGGACGTGATCCCACGGCCCGATGACCAGGAAATGGCGGCTCCGATCCGGCGCCTTGGCCATCAGGCCGCGCCAGTAGTGGAGAGAACCGGGTTGATCGGAGTCGAACCAGCCGGTCGTGGTCAGCGTGGGAATTTCGATCCTGGCAAAGTCGTCGGGCTGGTACTCCATTCGGCTCCAGAACGGCCCTTTGACGGGGTGTTCGAGCCAGCTGCGGTAGAGGGGCATGACCCGACCGAGTACGGAGTCGGCCGTGAGCAGCGGGCGGTGGGCCAGGACCCGCTTCCAGTCGATGTTCACGCCGTTGTCGCCCTGGGACATCCGGCCCGAGGTACCGTTGACCCAGTTGAGCGCCCAGGCGTGGGCAAAGGCCCCACCCAGGTACGGGATCTCGTCGAACCACCGTCCTCCCGGGGCGGTCGGTGCCATGCAGACCAGGTGGGGCGGGCGTTCCTTGGCCGCCAGCCACTGGACCGTGCCGAGGTAGGAAAGGCCCAGCGTCCCGACCCGACCGTTGGCCCACGGCTGGGAGGCGAGCCACTCGATCGCGTCGTACCCGTCGGGTCCGTCGCCGGCAAAGAACTCGAAGCGGCCCTCGGAGTCGCCGCGACCCCGGGTGTCCTGCACCACGAAGACGTACCCCCGCTCGGCGAAGTAGCGGCCCCACTGCGCCAATTGGAGGCCGGTTTTCATATAGGGCGTTCGGACCAGCAGCACCGGATACCGACCGGGGGCCTCGGGGCGCCACAGGTCGGCGGCCAGGCGGACGCCGTCCCGCATCGGAACCATCAGACCGAACTCGGAGCGGATCTGGCTCGCGGCCGGGGCGGCGAGCAGAGTCGAGGCGAGCACCAGCGCCGGGAGTCTCATGGGAAGATCCGCCGTTCAGGGTATCAGTCGAAGATCCTTGCCGAGTTGGACGGCCTGGGTTCGGCGGCGGGCGCCAAGCTTGTCGAAGACCCGGCTCGAGTGGGTCTTGACGGTGTTTTCGCTGATGTGAACCCGCTCGGCGATTTCCCGATTGCTCAATCCGGCGGCGATCAGTTCGAGGATCTCGAGTTCCCGCGGGGTCAGGCCGAGCGTGTCGACCCGGGCCTGATCGCGGACGAACGCGACCGGAGCCTCGACCATCACTTCCTTGACGACCACCTTCTCGGCGCGGCCGGTCAGGCGGCGGCCCAGCCAGATCCCGAACCCGGCAAAGATGGCGGCCACCAAGGCCCCGTAGATCTCGACGGAGTACTCGACCACGATCCAGCGGTACTCGATCAGCTTGAGCCCGGCGATCAGGGCGCCGCCCAGGAGGCCGTACAGGAGTACATGCTTGCGCATGCCCAAAACTACCCGCGGGCCGGCCGGCGGTGGAACACCTTGGGCAGGCCGCGGTGTCCAACTTGGGGCCGAAACGTCGCATGTCGGCTGGAGAGGCCCCGCTGGCCTCCCACCACCCGAACCTGGAGGCCGTCATGTCGTTCCGCACCCCCTTCCTCGCCGCGGCGGCCGTCGTGCTGCTGGCCGGCGCCGCCGCACCCGCCACGCTGTTGATCTTCGGCTCCTCGACGTCGACCACCGAAGTGGCCGGCGGCAACGGAACCGACGTCGTCACCCTCGGTCCCACCGGGCCGTACCAGGGCCTGGTTTCGATCACCTGGAAAGAGGACTCCGACATCCCCTGCTGGTTCCGGGTCAGGACCCGGCACATCAACCTCGGCGGCACCCAGACCCACGACACCAATCTCGGCGGCTCGTCGTGCGACGAAACGTCCCAGTCCGAGCGTTATGCGGGCGAGGCGCCGGGCGGGTATTTCGTCAATGGCGTAAGCGTCTGCCGCAACAACCAGCGGATCAAGGGCGTCCACGTGTTCTACGCCCAGGTCAGCTCGAGCGGCCAGGTAACCTCGGGCCTGGGCGACGACTACGCGTATCAGGAGAACTGCGATCAGTTCGGCGCGGCCAAGTACTGCCCGACCGGCAAGGTGGCGACCCAGATCAAGATCTACCATCGATCCGACACGCCGGCCCTCTCCAACAACATCAAGGAGGCGGCCACCGGCCTGGCACTGGTGTGTCGGACGGTCGAGCAGAAGTAAGCGGGCGCTGGCGCGCCGCTCGGAAGGCTGGTCTGGCCAAGTGGCCAGACCAGCCGTGACCCTTACTCGCTCTTGAGCTCGGGCCGCTCGAGGAGCGGCGCCAGTTCGCGGTCCGCGGCGATCTCCTGCCGAATCCGAGGGAACTGCTCCAGCGCCCAGCGCGCCCACTCCACCGCCCGGGGCAGGTTGCCCGCCCGCATCGCCGCGCGGGTGGCCGGCAAGCCAATGTCCCGCGCCCCGCCCTGTCCCAGCGCACGGGCCCGATCGAACGACGCCAACGCCGGCCCCGGGTTTCCGTTGGCCAGTTGGGCCAGGCCCAGTCGCCAGGCCACCGATCGGCTGTCCGGGCGTTGCCGGGCCAGATCGGCGTATAGCGCTTCCGCCTCCGACCACCGGGCCGCCCCAAAGGCCGCCGAAGCCCGCACCTCGGCCACGCTGCCCGCGATCGACGCCTGCAACGGGGGCGCCACCGCGGCCGCCATGAACGCGAGGGTCGCCGAGATCACCTGGGCCGTGGTCGCCGTGCTGTCGTAGATGTCGAAGCCATGCGGACCAGACGGGTGACTCACCACGGTTATCGGGCTTCCCGCCAGGGTCAGCCGACGACTCAGCGAATCGAGCGCCGCGTTGAGTCCGGGAGAATCGAGGCCCGCGCGAACCACCAGCACCGGAACATCGAGCCGTGGCTCCGACACGTCGCCGGCCCCATAGTACAGGACGTATCCCTTGACCGGTCGATTGCCGCTCAGGGCAAACGGAGTCCCGGTGGCCGTCTGAGCCGAACCGGCCCAGACCACGACGTTACCGGGGTCGACGCCCAGAACCGCGCCCCGACGACCGAGGACCGTCACCAGAGAGTCGAGGTGAGCCACCGACTCGCGGATGTTGTCCCCAACGGACCGACTGGGATCGAAGCTCGGACCATCATAGAGGATCCCGGCCAGGCCCCTGGTGGTGACCAAGCGGGCCCAGTCGCGGTAGCCCCGCATCCGTCGGAGCCCGGGGCCGCTGCCATTGGCGAACACCACCACCGGAGTCGGACCGCTCGCGCCCGCCGCGCGGAACACCTCGAAACCGAGACGGTTGCCCCGGGGGCCGGAAAACGAATCGACGACCACCGTCACCCGTGCTGGGGCCGGGACCGGCACCACCAGGCCGGGACCAGTCTCCTGGGCCACGAGCGGCCTGGCCGATGCGACGCCGCTGGCCGTTCCCACCGCGGCCAACAGGGCACGCAACGACGCGACCCCCAGTTGGCAGTTGGCGATCCGCATGATTCCCTCCGAGCGTGGAACCGAAACCCTACCCAGGCCGACGGGCGGAGCCGCGGCGAGGTTTCGCCGGGAGGGACGAACCGTTCAACCGATCTGTCGACCGAGCAGCCGGCCGATCTCGGCGGTCACCGCCTGACTGGTGACCCCATGCGCCGCGAAGACCCGGTCGACGAGCGGGTTGCCGCCCCGAGCCAGTGCCGCCAGCAGGTGCTCGCTCCCGACGTAGAAGTGCCCCAACTCGCGCGCCGCGGCCGCCGCTCGATCCAGCCACTCCGTCATCGGCCAATCGGACCCAGCCGGCGCTGTGCCGAGTTCGAGTTCGATCGCTCGTTCGAGGGCCGCTCGATCGACCCCCAAGTGGTGAAGCACCGCGAGGGCCACCCCGCCGCCTTCCTCCAGCAGGCCGAGCAGCAGGTGCTCCCCGCGGACCTGCTCGCCGCCCCGGCGACGCGCGGCGGCCGCCGACAGGTCGAGAATCTTCCGGGTTCGATCGGTCAGGAATTCGGGCACTGCGTTGGCAGGCGTCATGACACCTCCGAACGGCTCGCGACTCAACCTCCCCGCCGGGCGGCGGGGCTACCGAAAACGATACGTCGTCCCGTCGAGCTGCGACAGGAGAACCGGCGGCCCATCGATCGCCACCGCCCGCCCCTCGACCGCGGGCGACACCGGCGAGACCCGGGCCAGGTAGTCGATCATCACGTCGTGCAGCCGCGCGTCGACCCGGCGCGGATCGCGAACCCCGATCAGCCGACACAGCACATCGCCGGGATCCCCCTCGCGCTCGCACGCCAGCATCGTGTAGATCCGGTCGCGCTCGAGCGGCCGGCCGCCGATCGTCACCTCCTGAACCCGGTTACCCATCGTCGCGTGGATCCGAAAGGTCACCTTCATGCCCTGATAGCGGACGAACCACCCGCCGAACCGGCTCTTCGGATCGTCCGCAAAGACGTTCTCCAGTTCCCGCTCGAGCCACGCGAGGACCTGGGCACCGGTCACCCGTCCGGTCTTCACCTCGGAGTCGACCGGGAGCATGCTCCAGAGATAGTCTCGAGTGATCTCGGCCACGCCGTCAGGTCCAGGCGCCAGGGGCGGACAGAACCGGAACCCGTTGGAGACCACCAGGTCGGTACCGAACCGCCACATCAGGGCGTCGGTGATCAAGTTGTCGAGCGGGGTTTCCAGGACGAAGTAGCGACAGAGCGGCGTCGTGGTCCGGCCGATGACGCGGTCGAGCTCCGCGGCGTAGGGTGCCCGTGCCTCCGTCACCATCGCTTCGATCCGCGGATCGGGCGGATACCGTTCCGGATCGACCTCGAGCAGCCGGTAGCTCTCTTCCCGCACGACGCCGTTCTCGACCACCACGTCGAGCCGGCCGAGAAACGACCCGAACGCGCCGGGTTCCGTGACCCGCGCGTAGCGACCGGCCAGCGGCTCTCGCAGTCGCTCGTGGGTGTCGCCGCCGAGGATGTAGTCGACGCCGCGCGCGGCGGGTTGGTTGGCCAGGTGGAGTTGCTGGGCCAGGCCGAGGTGGGCCACCACGCAAACCACGGCGCACCGCTCCTGCTCGCGGAGGATCCTGACGTAGCGAGCGAGGCTCTCCTCCGGCCGGTTGAACCGGATCCCCTTCGAATACGCCGGCGACTGGCGGGTTGGCGTGAAGGGATCGTTGTAGCCGATGAATCCGACCCGGAGCCCCCCGGCGTCGATGACCCGGTACGCGGGGAAGAGGAGCCGCGAGCCGGCGCCGTCGGCGTGAAACATGTTGGCGCAGACCCCAGCCCCTCGATAGGCCGCAAAGCCCCGGAGCAACGCGGCCTTGCCGTAGATCACTTCCCAGTTGCCGGGCAACAGGACGTCGTACCCCAACTGGTTGATCAACGGAACGATGGCCTGCCCCTCCGACAACGCCGCCACGCCGCTTCCCTGGAGGCAGTCCCCTCCCTCCACCAGCAGGACCGGGCCCGGAGCCTCGCGCCGGATGGCGTTGACCATCGTGTGGAGCGTGGCGATCCCGCCCCGTCGGCGAAACGCCGGGCGGTCGTTTTCCCAGAACAGTTCGTCGTGAGTCGACAGCTGGCCGTGCAGATCGGCGGTGTGGAGGATGGTCAGGTGCTGGACCGCGCCGGACCGTCGCCCCGCCCGAGCGTCGAGGCGGAGCCCGGAGAGAGCGGCCCCGACGGTGGACAGGAAGCGACGGCGGTCCGTCATCGTCAGTGCGGCAATCTGGGTTGGAGCAGGCCGTAGACCCAGGTCCCGGCCAGTGCCGCCAGCAGCGCGACGGCAATCGGGTAGACCCCCGCGCCGACCAGCGCGTACAGCGGGCCGGGGCAGGCGCCGGTCATGGCCCAGCCAAGTCCGAAGATCGCACCCCCGATGACGGTGCCCTTGGTGAACGGCTTGGGCTCGATGGCAATCGCCTCACCGTCCACCGAGCGGACGCCGAACCGGCGAATCAGGGCGAGCGAGATCATCGCGACCAGCACCGCGCTCATCATCAGGCCGTACATGTGGAACGACTGGAACCGGAACATTTCCTGGATCCGGAACCACGACACCGCCTCGGCCTTGGTGAGGACGAACCCGAAGCCGGTGCCCGC
>JAEUJH010000589.1 GCA_016794825.1 Gemmatimonadota bacterium | reverse complement strand
GGCGGCCCCGCCTAACGAACGCGCCGGGCGGCCGATCCGACGTCGGGCGACCGCCCCGCCCAGCGCCAGGAGCCCGGGCGCGAGCGGCACCAGCATCAGGAACTCCTCCGTGAACGGGAGGGCCGAGAGAGCGATGGCTCCCGCGGCACCGGCCCGCTGGAATCGGATCATGGCGAGGACCTGCGCGGTGGCGAGCGCCGCCAGCAGGGCAACCGGCGCACCCAACCACCCGGTGCCGCTCCCGGGCGTGGTGGGCGACCAACGGCTGGCCAGGGCCCAGACGACCACCGACAGCGGCAAGGTGCCCAGGGCGTAGCCCCAGAGTCGGTCCGACCGTCCGTCGGCAAGCACCACGGCCAACGCACCCGCGAGCGCCGCGCCCGCCAGGGGCCCGGCCACCATCCAGGCGGCGCGACGAATCCAGGTCGGTACGGTCACGGCGCCCGGAAGACCACTTTCCCGCCCACCACCGTGGCCACCACGCGGGCGCTGTCGAGGGCCGCGGGTGCGCCGGCGAGAAGGTCGCGGTTCAGCACGGCCAGATCCGCCTTCCGCCCAACCGTGACCGACCCGACGCTCCGATCGAGGTACATCGACCAGGCGTTGTCGACGGTGTAGGCGCGGAGGGCCTCCTCGACCGTAATCCGCTCCTCCGGAACGAAGACCTTGGCGCCGTCGATGGTCTGGCGGGTGACCGCAGCCTTGACGCCGAGCAGCGGGTCGAGCGGCGCCACGGTCCAGTCGGATCCGAAGACGAGCCGGGCCTTGGCGTCGAGCAGCGAGCGGAACGCATAGGTCGTCTTGATCCGCTCGGGGCCGATCCGCTTTTCCGCCCAGCGGCCATCATCGGCCGCGTGGTAGGGCTGCATCGAGGGCACCACCCCCAGGGCGGCAAACCGGGGAATGTCGGCGGGGCGGAGGTGCTGGGCATGCTCGATCCGGAACCGGCGGTCGCGGGCGCCGTTCTTCCGAGCCGCTTCGTCGAAGAGATCGAGCAAGAGCCCGTTGGCCCGGTCGCCGATGCCGTGAACGACGACCTGAACCCCGGCCGAGTCGGCCGCGGTAATCCAGCGGCGGAGGGAATCCTCGGGGGTGGTCAGGAAGCCGGCGGTTCCGGGCGCATCCGAAAACGGCTGGTCGAAGTACGCGGTGGTCGAGCCGAGGGAGCCGTCGACGTACCCTTTGACGCCCGCGGTCCGGAGCCAGTCGTCGCCCGGGCCGTTGACGCGGAGGGACTCGGCCATGGCGTGCCAGTCGCCGAGCGGGACGTAACTCGAGACCCGGAAGGTCAACCGGCCGGCGGCACGGGCCCGACGGAGGGCCGCGATGTCCGCCCACGAACTGCTGACGCTGGCAATGGCCGTGACGCCGAGCGAGGCGGCGTGGCGCATGGCGCGGCTCAGGGCCGAGTCCATCTGGCTCTGGCTCGGCGCCGGAATGACGGCGCTGATCGGGTTCCCCGCCTCGTCCTTGAAGACGCCCGACAGTTCGCCGTCGGGGCGCCGGACGATCTGGCCGCCCGGGATGTCCTTCATCGTCCGATCGAGGCCGGCCGCCTTGATGGCCGCCGTGTTGGCGAGCGACATGTGGCCGTCGAGGCGGTTGACGAACACCGGGTTGTTCGGGGTCACCGA
>JAEUJH010000571.1 GCA_016794825.1 Gemmatimonadota bacterium | reverse complement strand
TCGGTGACCGAGATCACGCGGGGCTTGCGCCGGAACCGTTCGTTCGATAACGTACAACCATATGGTTGCACGTTCATCGTTGTCCGAGGCGGAAGTCGATCAACTGTTCCGGGCCCTCGCCGACACGACCCGGCGCGACATCGTCGCCCGGCTCCAGGCGGGCAAGCCCGCGTCAGTCACCGCGTTGGCCGCCCGGTACGACATGTCGTTCGCCGCCGTGCAGAAGCACGTCGCGGTGCTGGAGGAGGCGGGTCTCGTGAGCAAGGAGTCGCGCGGGCGGGAGCGGATCGTCCGAAGCAATCCTGAACGCCTGGCCCAGGCGCGGGCCCTGCTCCTCCGCCTCGAGCAGCTCTGGGTTTCCCGTTTCAGCCAACTCGACGGCGTCCTCGCCGACCCCACCCATCCCCGGGAGTAGCCATGCCGATCACCAAAGTGTTTTCCGACCCTCAGGCGCTGACGCTGACCGTCATCGCCGACTACCCGGTGCCGGTCAAGCGGCTGTGGGATGCCTACTCGGACCCCCGTCAACTCGAGCGGTTCTGGGGGCCGGAGCAGTGGCCCGCGACGTTCACCCGCCACGACATGGCGGTGGGCGGCTATTCGCACTACCACATGACGGGGCCGGACGGGACGGTGTCGCGCGGGTGGTTCAAGTTCCTGGCGGTCGAGCCGCTCAAGCGGATCGAGATGGAAGACGGCTTTTCCGACGAGCACGGGGCGCCGAACACCAAGATGCCGACGATGCGGATGACGTTCACGTTCGAGGCCACCGCCACCGGCTCGCGCTTCTCTTGCGTGACTCGATTCCCTTCCCTCGAGGCGATGGAGCAGCTGGTCCAGATGGGCATGATGGAGGGCATGCGGTCGGCCATGGGGCAGATCGACGCGGTCCTGGCCGATCTGGCGTCCTTTGCCGCCGGCAAGGCAGTGGAGGTCCAGTTGCTGAGCGACACCCAGGCCCGGGTCAGCCGCGTGATCCGCGGCTCAGTGGCCCAGGTCTGGCAAGCCCACCACGAGCCCGCCCTGATGAAGCGCTGGCTCCTCGGCCCCGACGGGTGGACGATGCCGGTGTGCGAGGTAGCGAAGAAGGTGGGCGATCCGTACCGGTTCGAATGGGAATCGGTCGACGGCACTCAGCGGTTCGGCTTCGAGGGCGAGTTGCTCGAATCCGCGCCGCCCTATCGCTCCGTCACCTCCGAACGGATGATCGGGGTGGAAGGTCCCTCGACCCGGAACGAGATGACACTGGTTCCGGTCGAGGGCGGCACCCTGATGAGCCTGGTCGTGACCTACCCGAGCAAGGACGTGCGCGACATGATCCTCGGCACCGGCATGGCCGGCGGGATGGAGACGAGCTACGCCCGGCTCGAGCGGGAGTTGCTGGCCGCCTGACCGCGGACTACGCGCCTCGCTTGAGTGCCTCGAGCATCGCGGCCTGGGCCCGACGGAGTTCCTCGTCGTGGACCCCAGGCCGGCAGCGATGGACCGAGCGGAGGCCCGCGGCGACGGCGCGGGGCCCGACCGAGGCATGGTTCTCGTTGTTCATGATCTCGAAGTGGACCCGGGCACTGGGCCATTCCCGAATGGCGCACTGCTCCGCGATCCAGGTCACGCCGGTCCCGAAGTGGCCCAGGGCATTCATCCGGTCCTGGGCCACTTCATTGGCGCCGCAGCAGACGAACAGGTCGCAATCGAGGTCCTGATGGACGGCGGCGTACGCGGCCTCCGCGCGCATGATGGCGCCGTCGGCGGCGCCGAAGCTCGGGCTGATCGCCACGATTCGGCGGAACGGCGACCGCGGGTCGTAGAGAGCCCGGAGCGCAAAGAAGCCGCCCGAGGAGTCGCCCACGAGGGTGTGACGGGCGGTCAGGTCGATCGGGAACCGCGCGGCCAGCGAGGGCAGCAACTCGTCGCGGAGAAAGCCCATGAACCGGTCGTAGCCGCCCGCCGAGATGGTGAGTTCGGGCCGGCGCTCGGCGGCCTTGAGCATTCCGAAGATCTGCTGAATGATCTGTCCCATCGGGTCGGTCATGTCCCACGCGGGGTGAAAATCGTAGTTCCGGCGGGCGTAGAAGCTCGCGAAGCCTTCGTCCGGCGGATAGCCGACGCCCACCAGAATGGACGGCGGCAGGAACGGACCGGCGGCCGCCATCCGGCCGTGGCAAACGGACTGGACCACGTCGAAAAAGAGATTGCCATCCGTGACGACAATGACCGGGAGCCGGGCGGCCGGATCGAGCGGGCCGGGCGGCAGCGACACTTCGATCGTGTAGCGACCAAGACCCTCGGCCGTGGTCAGGAACCGGTGGATCCGGCTGGTGTCGTCGGCAAAGGGCTCGAAGGCAAGGCTCATCGGGTCGGCTCCGGTAACAGGCGGATGGCAAGGAGGGCATAGGTGAGGGTGTCGCGCACGACATCGGCGATCCGCACCGACTCGTGCGGGCCGTGGGCCAGCGCCAGGAACCCGGGCCCGTAGGCAAAGGCCGGGATGCCGCGGCGGGCGTACCAACGATTCTCGAGCAACCCGGGACACATCTCGAACGCGGGTTCGCTCCCGGTAACGGAGGCGATCGTCGCGGCCAGGGCCCGGGCCACGGGGTGATCCTCCGGCGTTCCGGCCGACCACCCTTCCTGCAGCGTCTCGACCTCGAGGTCGATGCCGGCCCGACGGCAGTCCTCGAGGACCTCGAAGACACGGCCGCGTTCCACCGCAAAGTCCTCCTCGGGGTTGAAGCGCCGATCGAGCGTGAAGGCGCAGTGGTCCGGCACCACGTTGAAGTTGGTGCCGCCCTCCACCCGGCCGCCGAGCAGCAGGATCGAATGCGCGGCGGCGGGCGGGTCGATCCGGTAACTGGTCCGGCGAGTCTCCACCTCCGCCTTGAGGCGCTGGAGCGCGGTCACCACCTGGACCATCCGCTCGAACGCGTTGACGCCCTGGTGCTGGAGGCCGACGTGCGCCGGCTTGCCCTTGACCGACACCCGCAGGGTGACGGCACCGCGGTTGGCGTTCCAGACCACGCCGCTGGTCGGCTCGGGCGTCACCATGGCCACCGCGTCCCGCCCCAGCAGGCCGGCCTCGTCGAGCCAGCGCGACCCTCCCTGCCCGCCCGTCTCCTCGTCCGGCACGATGCAGAGCCCGATGCGGCCACCGAGCGGCACACCGAGTTCCTTGAGGATGGCGGTGGCGTAGATCATCAGCGCCAAGCCGGCCTTCATGTCGGCCGAACCCCGGCCGGCCAGCCGGCCGCCCTGCATCCGCGGCTCGAACAGATCGGGGGCCTGGGCGGGAACGACGTCGTAGTGGCCATGGAAGTACAGCGTCCGAGGCCCGCTGCCATGGAACGACAGGACGCTGGCGCGCGGTCGATCGGCAAAACCGGGGGTCGGCACCACCTCGGCCCCGAGCCCCAACGCCGAGAGTTCCTGGACGATCCGATCGACGCACTCCGGGTAGTGGTTGCCCGGCGGGTTTTCGGTCGGGATCCGGATCAGGTCGCGGGCAAACGCCAGCATGGCCTCCTGGCGCTCCGCGATCCGGGCCGCCAGCGGACCCGCATAGGAGGATGTTTCCATCTCAGCAGCGGTGGAGAACGGTCAGATGACGTGGAAGCGGCGGGCCCGGTCGCGCACGGCCTGGGTCCCGTCGAGTTCGCGAAGCGCGGCAAAGGGCAGCGCGTCCTTGGTGGCCTGGGCGATCGAACCGGTCGCCTTGATTTCCCGCAGCGCCCGACGGACGGCCCCTAACGCGATCATGCCGAAATCGAGGAACGCTCCGAACGCCACCTTGGCCGCCTTCATCTCGTCCACCGTGCCGCCGATCGACATGATCGGCTTCTTGACCAGATCGAACGCGGC
>JAEUJH010000564.1 GCA_016794825.1 Gemmatimonadota bacterium | reverse complement strand
CGCCAACCAGGACGATGGTCTGGGCGGCACCGATGCCGAGCCCGGCCCCGGCGACAGGCCGGCCGGTGCTGTCGACGATCCGGACGGACAGGGCCACCGTCGGGGGCTGGGAAGCGGCGGTCTGCCCCGCCATCGCCAGAGTGGCAAGGACGAGCCGATCCGTGACAGTTCGCATGCGGCCTCCTGGGGTGGGCCGGACCGAGCCCCGACGCGGCCCGCAGATCGCCTACGACCCGTCCCGAGTCCAGAGCAGCAGGACGCCGCAGGCCGAGTTGGTCGCCTGGTACTGAATCGGGGTTTCAGCCGGGCCCCGATAGATCTCGATGGCCTGGATTCCCTGAACCGTGAACTGGTTGACGTCGGGTGGTTCTCCCGAGCCAGGAACCCAGAACCGCGCCCCGTCGAGCACGATGGCAAAGTAGAGGCTGGCTCCATCGGGATCGGAGTAGTGCCGTACCCGCATCCACCCGCCCCGGGTCAACGGCGGTCTCGCGACAACGCGTAGACGACCACCCGCTCCGCCTCGTCGGCATCCTGTCGTAGAATGCTTCCTCGGCGCCGGGGTAGGAAAGATCGCACTGCTGGAGGAAGTCGATTCGGAGCATCGTCTCAAGGGGCAGCCGGGGGTGCGTGGCGACCCGCTTCACCCGGGGGGCGCGTCCGGCTGCAATCGGAGGGCCTGACTAGACGCGATAGACGCGCGTCCAATTCCAGCGAGGATCTAACGCCCGGAGTCGGCCGACGCATTTCCCACGGCCCCCCCAGGGCGAGCAGCGCCTCGGTCACCGGAGCGGCTTCCAGCCTATCCGGTGGCCTCGTCTACCGGGAGCACCTCATCGGAGACTTGGTCTGAGGCCACCGGCACCAGCACACGCGAGTCCAAGAGCCGGGCCAGATCGTGGTCAGCAATCCCGCATCCAGTTAGCTCGGCCCCTGTCGCGGATTTCGCGAACAAGCCCAAGCGATGTAGGACGCCCCACGTCACCTCAACTGGATCGTGAGGACTGTCCTTTAGCAGCAAGGCCACACCATCCATCGGCCGCAAAACGAACTCATCGAGCCTGACACGGTCCGGCCACGAAGCAGCTGTGGCTTCCCGAACGGCTTGGTCCGCAGCAGCAATACTGGCCAGGGTGGCTGGTCCTGCGATTCGCTTGATGTCGGCCCAGTCGACCCCGTCGAGTACCTCGGCGCAACCGCGATAGAATTCCTCCTCCCGACCACACCACTCACCCCAGTGGTCCTCGTAGACGCCTGCCCACTTGCCCGAAAGCTCGCCCGCGAGTCGCAAACTTGCCTTGCTCGCATGATGATTCAGGCAGCGCCGTATCCGCCCTACACCAAGTCCCATCCTTTCACACGCCCATACAGTCAGATCCGCCTCAAGCTTGCCCAGCATGTCTCGGACACTCTCCCACATCAACCGGCCGACGTTACCGCGGACATGCTTGCAGAACCAGGTACTACAGACTGAATTTCGATTGGCCCAAATGCTACATGATCCGGCCCCCTCGGTGTCGTAATGCGGACACTGAAGCGCCGGGGCAACGCCAAACCCTGCCCCACCGGCGGCCTCCACAACGACGGCGTAGTAGGCTGAGCGCCCGACAAACAGTGGCGTTACGCCGGACCGCGCAGCGATTCGCGCGCAAAGCGACCCGACCCCAGCTCCAGACGCTGGCCCATCGCGCAGAATCCGGCCAGCAAGGAAGTTGGGTATATCAGGCACATAGGTGCAGCACTTCGTGGCTGGGTTGAACGGCCGCGCGGCGTGCGCGGCAGGTGAGCACATTGGACAACGCTCGCATGACGCCCTGGCTTCACGGGCGGGAACCCATCCAAAGGCGTTGCCAAGCCAACCCGCGAACAGGCCCGGTAGCGGTTCAATCTCAAGAGCCATTGCCGTAGGTCCCTCACTCGTTCCAAGCACATGGGGAAGCACCCCGCCCTCGCCAACCCTATTTGCCGCGGGGGAAAGACCGTCCGGCTCGTGACTGAGATCCATGCCGCCAAACCACGATCAGTTGCGCTGCCAGCGACATTTGACTGACCGTCAGCGACGGGCGGTTGCGAGCGCCTTCACGATCTCGTCAGTGCCTAACGGGGCACTGGCCGGACTATTCGCAATAGCGTCGATGACGGCTAGGAGTTGCTCCGCGGACCGTTCCGTCCCAACAAACTTCCAGCCGTCTACAAGGAGCGTAGGGGTCGATCCAATTCCAAGCCGCGATGCCGCCTTGCTTCCAGCTTCAACTCTTGCCCTAACCGACGGATCTCCCATGCACCGCCTCATTGCGACCGTGTCCGCGACCCCAGCCTCGGCCCAGAACGCAGCCCACGGCTTTATCCCAATCAAGTCCTGTTGGGCAAGCAAGCCCGTTGCGAACGCCTTAGCCCGATTCGCGCGGCCCGCGCATTCGAAAGCCATCGCCGCCGCGAAGGCGAAGCGGTGGCCTTGAAGGGGGGTGTGAACGTACCAAAGAGACAGATCGCTCGCTCGAGCTTCCTGCACGACCGTCAAGACGCTGTCGTAGGCCGCGCACGCAGCACACTCAAAGTCGACGAATACAAGCAGCTGCACCCTGGCCTGCCGTGGCCCCGCAACGTAAACAGCACCGATCATGGCCGCATCCCACCCGATTATCAACTCCGGTGCGATGGCAGGCTCCGTGCTGCGGCCCGTCGACGGCGGCCGCTCCACCTGTTGGCCAATCGCAATCACGGCAATCGCGGTCGACGAGACTACGGCCGCCACGCCAACAATGCTTTCAAGAATGGGCCTCATCGCCTGGCTCCACCCGCTTGGTGCGCGTTGGCAGAGACCGGCTCCAGCCACCACTGGTTGGCATCGAGCGAAGCTGAACCAGAGCTGACGACTCGGCCCTTCCGGTCAAGGAGCACTGCGAAGGGTGTCGCCGAGTAGCCGAGGCGGGCAGCCGCAAGCGACGCGCCACGCCGCGACATTGACGTGACGGCGAGATTCAGACCCTTGGCGGACAACATCCGCGCCAGCTGGTCAGAACCGTTCCAGCCTCCAACGACCCTCCCAACAACCTGCGCCTTGCCGGAAGACGCCACCACTCGCCAGCTGGCGAGCATTCGTTCTGACTTCAAGCAGTCTGCCGGCTGAAAGACCACGACCACCGTGGGCAGCGTGTCGCGCGAGTCAGACTGAACAGCGAGCAATTCGGCGACGGTCCTACGATACAGTAGTCCTGAGTACACGTCGCTGATGACTCCAGGCCAAACGCTGGCGGCCAGGATCGCGCTGCCTATCCAGAGGGCTCGACGGATCATTTTCTCAGACCAATGAACTCGATCGACTCCCCCCCCTCGGAGTCGACCAAATGGGTTAGCAGCAATAGCCTCGTGACAGCGAGGATTCGAGCGGTCGCTGGCAACTCCACCGAGTCCACTAGGCTACCGTTGGCTCCAACGATCTGCCACGTCTTAGACGGGGCCCCGTTTGCAGGCGTGAGACCCACCCACAGTCTGCCGGAGGAGTCAACCACCAAGCCCTGAAGGACTGGTGCAGCGATCCCACGCCCGGCATAGTAGTCCGCGAGGTGCTGCTGGACCTCAGGGTCAGCGTCGTAGCCGGAAAGGACGGAGCCGATCTCGGCTTGCGACAGCGGCCGCCGCGCCGCCGGGACCGCACGAGCGCGTGCGGGAGCGCCGACCCACCCCAACGGGGCCAGTTCGCCCGAGTGTGAGTCCGCGTACAGGACCTGCCCATCGACAACAGCGAAGAAGCTCGAGCGGCCGAGCTCCAGCCGGACGGCGCGGCTTCCCCATGCAAGCCATTCGCTGGATGCAACACGGCCAACTGTGCGAATGATGTTCCCGGCGGAACCGATCACCACGACCGTTGCAGAGTCGCGCACAACGCCAGCCGTTACATGCGGGTCCACACCGTCTTCTAGGGCAACGAAGAGCCTTGCAGTGTCGGCCACACCCAGTGGAATGACCGCGCGCGGGGTGCCATGGGCGCGGAAGCTCCTACCAAACACTCCTTCACCGCTGAGCACACTGAACCGACGAGTGATTGCATCGTAAGCAATGAGCGAGTCGCCTTCCCAGTGGCCTACCCAAGCGAGGTTGCGATACTCACCTGGCCCATCGCCGTCCCTGCCGACGCGCCGAATGAGCCTGCCGCCGAAATCGAAGAACAGCAGCTCTCGCGTTCCGGAGTTGGCAATAACGACGTATCGGTCACGAACTACCGTGCCCGCGGTAACTTGAACCAATCCCGCTGGCCCAGCTGCGGCAGATCCAATTCGAACCCGCGGAGCACCTGGCGATTTCCGCAGACCGCCTCCGGGCACCGGCTTCGCTGACGGTCGTTGCCCCAAGCCGTCAGTCGTGGGCATGGCTGCGGCAACAACGCCTACCGCTAGTAGCTGTTGAAGAAGGCGCTTCATCGCCCGTCCCCCCTTTTTGCGAGGGGTTCGGCAACCACGAGCCGGCCGCCATGATCGAAGCGGATGAGGACAACGCCATCCGTGTAGCCGTACGCGCGCGCCAACGAAGTCAGCCGCCTGCGAGTGTCACGAGTGTCAACTGCTCGCGGAGTCCGATCCGTAGGGCCGACGTCAAGACGCCTGTCGGAGCCGCGTGGAGCATGCTCGCCAGTGGCAACACTTGTGTCGGCAATCGCGGACGCACTCTCAAGCGCGACGACGAAGTCGCCTCTCAGCTGGCCGGACGCAGGCGTGGTTGGAGCGGCGAGATGGACAAAGAGCCTCGAACAGACAAATGCGGCCGTCGAAAGCATGACAAAGCCTCGAACAGCGCGCTTCAGGGACGAAGCAGCCTTCGCCACGGCCGTTGAGTTATCCCGCCGGTCCGCGTCGTTCACTCCTTGCCGCAGTTCAGCTTAAAGTTGTACTCATACACCCAAGCGCAGCAGCTCCCATTGGTGCACTCTTTCGTGCACGTGCTCGAGCACTGTGTGCCGCAGTTGTTTTGGTGACAGACCATTGGCGCAAGTGCCAACAACTCCGGCCTGGGGGCAGCTGTAAATCCGGAGAGACTAAGCAGCGGCAAAGCCAGCGCAGCGAATGGTGGTCGCCTCGATGAATTGGACATCACATGCCTCCTTGGGATCGTTCGGTGGTCGACCGGAGCCGTGGGCTTGGCCCGCTGAGCTTGTACCAGAGCCATATACCGAAGCTTGGCGATCGACGCGCCGCCCGCCACTCCCCGATTCCGGGGAGGGCCGTTCGCTCCTGATCCCCTCCAAAACCAAGGTTTTTTCCCAACTTGAACTCCCCGCCGCCAACCCCGATCTTGGGACGGCCCCTTCCCAGATCCCGATGCCGGCTGACCGCGTCCCGTCCCGGATCGACCCCACCATCCGCCTGTCCCGGCGGCAGGTCGAGGTCGTGTACCTCCTGACCCTCGGGCTTTCCGTCAAGGAAGTCGCCCACCGGCTGGGTTCGAGCTATCACACCACCTGCGCCCACCTCCGCCTGGCCATGCGCCGCCTCGAAGTCCATAACCGGGCCGAGTTGCTCCGCGCCGCGGCCGCCCATGGATTCGTCTCCCCCCCCCCCGGCTCCGCCGGACCCTCGGCCGCCAGCCTGACCGTGCATCCTTTTCGTTCAGCTGAGCATCCCATGGGCTGAACCGACGACCCTTAACCCTCCCTCCCGCCGGCGGTACTATTTGTCCATGGCTCCGCGCCGCGCCACCCCCCGGACCCCCCTGCGCCACCCCCGGGTGACCGTCCCTAACGCCGAATCGGAGGCCACCCGCCGCCGAGTCGACGCCCTTGCTCCGGCCCAAACAGCGGCCGTGATTCGGAGAACGCCGTGATCGCCAGACCGACCCGCCCCACCCCCGCCCGGGCCCGCTCGACCCTGCTCCTCGGCCTGGCGGCCCTGGTGGCCGTTTCCGCCTGCAAGAAGGGCGAGGACGAGAAGACCGAGTCGGAAACCAGCGGCGCCGACTCGACCGCCCAGGCGGCCGGCGGCGGCAGCGTCACCCTCCCGGTGGTCGGCCAGACGGTCCGCCAGGGCGATCTGGTGCTCTCGGTGGTGACCACCGCCCAGGTCCGATCCGACGGCGTGGTCACGCTCAAGAGCGAGACCGCCGGCCCGATCGTCCGGGTGACCGTGCGCCCCGGCGAACGGGTGAGCCGCGGCCAGCCGCTGGTGGAAGTCGATCCGCGGGAACTCGACCTGGCGGTCCTGCAGGCGCAGGCCGCGCTCGAGGACGCCAAACTCAAGCTCCTCGACAACATCGTGGGCGACTCGATCGTCTCCGGCAAACCGGTCACCGGCGAACGACTCCGGAGCGCCGAGATCCGGGCCGGACTCGATCGCGCCAAGGCCGACCTCGAAAAGGCCAAGCTCCAGCGCGAACGGGCCACCATCGCGGCCCCGTTCGACGGGGTGGTCGACGAGATCAAGGTGACGGTCGGCGAGCGACTCGCCAACGGGCAGGAGATCGGCAGGATCGTCGACCTCAAGAACCTCCGGATCGAGGCGGCGGTCCTGGAGCACGATCTGCCGTTCATCAAGATCGGCGGCGAGGCGACCATCACCGCCGCCGCGGTGCCCGACCAGCCGATCCGCGGTCGGGTGGCCGCCATCCTCCCGCTGGTCGACAGCGCCACCCGCGCCGGTCGAGCGGTCATCCGGGCCACCGGCAACGGGGTGCTCCGCCCCGGGATGTACGCCGACGTCCGGCTCGAAGCCACCCGGCTTCCGAACCGGATCGTGGTCCCCGCCGCCGCGGTCATCGAACGGGACGGCCGCCCGCTGGTGTTCGTGGTCAAGGGCGGCCGAGCCCAGTGGGTCTACATCTTCCCGGGCCGGACCAACGGTTTCGAAACCGAGGTCCTGGCCGACAGCGCGTCGGGCCAGATCCCGGTGGTGGCGGGCGACACCGTGCTGGTCGAAGGCCACCTGACCCTGACGCACGACGCGCCGGTCAAGCTGGTGGCCAAGCAAGAGCGCGGCAACCAGTAAGGATCGGCGCATGTCGCTCGCCACCGCGGCGCTCAAGAAGCCCGTCACCACCATTGCCGCCACCCTGGCCCTCTGTCTCCTCGGGTCGGTGTCGCTGGCCAAGCTGCCGGTCTCGCTGCTGCCGGACGTGCAGCTGCCGGTGCTCACGATCCGGACCGCCTACCCGGGCGCCGCCGCCGAAGAGGTGAGCCGGTTCATTGCCGAACCGATCGAGGAGGCGGTGTCCGCCACGCCCGGCCTGGTCGACGTCAAGTCGGTGAGCCGGAACGGCGAGGTGACCACCACGCTCAAATTCTCCTGGGGCACCGACATGGCGGCGACGGTGCTGCAGGTCCGGGAGCGGCTCGACAACGCCCGGTCGTCGCTCCCCGAACGGGCCGAGCGCCCCACCCTGCTCACCAGCGACCCCGGCGAACGCCCCATTGCCGTGCTCGGCCTGACCAGCGGCGGCGACCTCCGGAGCATTGCCCGGATCGCCAAGGACGTCCACGCCCGGCGGCTCGAACAGCTGGGCGGGGTGTCGAGCGTGGCGGTGGTGGGCGAGCCCAAGGACGAGATCAAGGTCGAGATCGATCCGGAGCGGACCCGAGCGTTAGGCCTGACCCCGGACGACGTGGCCACCGCGGTCAAGTCGGCCAACGCGGCCGCCGCGGGCGGTTCGATCCGCCGAGGCCAGTTCCGGTTCTCGCTCCGGGCCCTGACCGAGTTCCAGTCGGTCGACGAGATCGGCCGGACGCCGGTTGGGCCCGCCAAGAGCGGCATCACCCTGGCCGACATCGGCTCGGTGAGCCTCGGCCTGGCGGACCCGACCACCCTGACGACCCTCGACGCCCAGGGCGCCGTGGGCCTCGTCATATATAAGGACGCCGGCGCCAATACCGTCGCGGTCACCCGGGAGATCTACCGGTCGATCGACGACCTGGTGAAGGAGTTTCCCGACGTCCGGATCAAGGTCGTGGCGGCCCAGGCCGAGTTCGTCACCGACGCGCTGTCCAACCTGATCCAGGAGATCGTCCTGGGCGGCGGCCTCTCGCTCCTGGTGATCCTGTTCTTCCTCAAGGACTGGAAGAGTTCGATCGCCATCGGCCTGATGGTGCCGCTGTCGGTGCTGGTGGCGCTGACCCTGCTCCAGCTGATGGGCGTCACCATCAACATCCTGTCCCTCGGCGGTCTGGCGCTCGGCGTGGGCCTCCTGATCGACAACGCGATCGTGGTGGCGGAGGCGTCGAACCGGTACATCGACGCGGGGCTGAGTCGCTGGGACGCGGCCCTGAAGGGGACCGCCGAAGTGGCCGGCCCGCTCACCGCCGGCACCCTCACCACGGTGCTGGTGTTCGGCCCGATCGTGTTCGTCCAGGGCCTGGCCGCGGCGCTGTTCCGGGATCTGTCGCTCAGCGTGGTGATGTCGGTGGGCGCGTCGCTGATCCTGGCCCTGACGCTGATGCCGGTGATGATCGCGTGGGGACGGACCGGCACCCAGGCGACCACCGGCGCCACCCGGGGCTCGAGTGGCGGGGTGTTGAGCCTGCTCGACGGCGTCGGGCACCGGCTCGAGGGCTGGTACGAGGCCGGGATGCGGTGGTCGCTGGCCCGGCCCGGCGCGGTGTTTGCCGGCGCCGCCGCGCTCACCGGCTTTACGGTGTGGGTGGTGATGCAGCTCCCGCGGGAAATCCTCCCTCGAGTGGACGAGGGGATCGCGGTGGCGTATCTCAAGCTGCCGGAGGGCACCGCCATCGAGGAGACCGCCCGCCAGGCCGGCCGAGTCGAGGCCTCCGCCAAGGCGTTAGGCTCGACCGGGATCTACAGCCGGATCGGGGTGGCCACCGACGAGGAAGTCCTGGCCGGCGCCGACCCCGGCACCTCCGCCTCGGCCCAGATCCTGATTCCGGTGCCGGACGGCCAGGAAGCCGCCGAGTTTGCGGAAGCGCTCCGGAAGGCGGTGCCCGATCTGGCCGCGGGCGCGCTGGCCATCGACCTGGCCGGGCAGTCGGAGTTCGGGAGCCTGATCGGCCGGGAAGGGCGGCTGGTCCGGGTCGAGGTGGCCGCGCCCAAACTGACCGAGGCGGCCGAGTGGGCGGCCAAGATCCGAACGGCGGTCACCGG
>JAEUJH010000560.1 GCA_016794825.1 Gemmatimonadota bacterium | reverse complement strand
CTTCTGGATCGCGTGCGGACCTCCTTGTCCGCCCAGTACGACGTGCTGCAGGAACAGGGGCGCGGCGGCATGGCCACGGTCTTCCGCGCCCGCGACCGCAAGCACGATCGCCTGGTCGCCATCAAGGTGCTGCACCCCGAGTTGGCCCAGGCGTTCGGTTCGGAACGGTTCCTCCGCGAAGTCCGGATCACCGCCCGGTTGAATCACCCGCACATCCTGCCGTTGCTCGATTCCGGTTCGGCCGACGGGCTCCTGTACTACGTCATGCCCTTCGTCGAGGGCGAGTCGCTGCGGCACCGCCTCGAGCGCGACCGTTGCCTGCCGGCCGACGAAGGCCTGCGCCTGCTGCGGGAGGTGGCCGACGCGCTCGCCGCGGCCCATGCCGCGGGCATCGTCCATCGCGACATCAAACCCGAGAACATCCTCCTCCAGCAGGGCCACGCGCTGGTGGCCGACTTCGGTATTGCCCGCAGCCAGCACGGCACCGGCGCCGGCGGGCTCACCGCCACCGGCGTGGCGATCGGCACGCCGGCCTACATGAGCCCCGAGCAGGCCCTCGGTGGCGGGGGCGACGACCCTCGGACCGATCTCTACGCCCTGGGCTGCACGGCCTTCGAGATGCTGACCGGCGAGACGCCCTTTGCCGCCCCGACCGCCATGGCGAGCCTCAACCGGAAGCTCACCGAGCCGCCGCCGGCGCTGTCGCCGCGTCCGCCCGGACTGGGGCTCGGCGCCGCGGCGGCCATCCGGAAGGCGATGGCCCGCGAGGCAGGGGAGCGGTTCGAGAGCGTCCAGGCGTTTGCCGCCGCGCTCGACGCCGACCGACCCGGCCCGGCCGGCGCGGCGTCCTCCCTGGGCCGGCGCGTGGTCCTGGCCGGCGTGGTGGTGGTGGCCTTGGTGGGCACCGCGTGGGTGGCCCTGCGCCCGCGGGGCGGTTCCGACCCCGCTCCGGCTGCCGCCAGTCGGTCGCTGGCCTCGACGATGGCGGTGCTGCCGTTCGAGAACCTGTCGCGCGACACCACCGTGGCCTACATCACCGAGGGACTGGCTGACGAACTGGTGACCAGTCTCTCGCAGGTTCCCGGCCTCCGAGTGGCGTCGCGCACCTCGACCGCCGCGCTCCAGCGCCGCGGGCTCGATCTCAAGGAGGTTGCCGCCCGGCTCGACGTCGAAACCGTGCTCGAGGGCAGCGTCCGCGTCAGCGGCGATCGGGTCCGGGTCTCGGCCCGGTTGGTGAAGGTGGCCGATGGGTATTCCATCTGGTCGCGGTCGTACGACCGATCGTCGACCGACGTTCTCCGGATCCAGGAGGAGATCGCCGGCGCCATCGCCGCGGCGCTCCAGGGGGGCGAGAACGGGGGGGCCGCCGCGGGCGCGCTCTCGAGCGGCACCACCGATCCTGAGGCGTATCAGCTCTACCTCCAGGCCCGCGCGCTGCGCCAGCGGCAGACCGCCCAGCAGTTGGTGACCGCGGTGCAGCTCTTCAAGGCGGCCATCGAGCGCGACCCGGGTTTTGCCCGGGCCTGGGCCGGTCTGGCCGAGGCCAGCGCGGTGCAGGGCTGGTACGATTTCCGCCCCCCGCGCGACGCCTTTCCCGAAGCCATGGCCGCCGCCGACTCGGCCCTGCGCCTCGATCCGCGCAACGCCTCGGCCGAGTCCACCAAGGCCTACGCGGCGCTCTATTACGAGTGGAACCTGCCCAAGGCGGAACAGGCGTTCCGCCGCGCGCTGGAGTTCGATCCCAACAGCGCCATTGCCCATCAGTGGTACGCCAACTACCTGTCGGTGGCCCAGCGATGGGACGAGGCCGAGCGCGAGTTCGACGTGGCGCTGCGTCTGGAGCCCACCGCGCCGGTGCGGCACGCCGTGGCCATCTGGGTGCAGCACTTCCGCGGCGACGACACTCGCGCACTCGCCACCTTCGAGCGAGTGGTGCAGCTCGACTCCACCTACGCCCTGACGTTCCAGTGGGGCGCCAAGCCGCTCCTGGCTACCGGCCGCGTGGCCGAGGCGGTCGCGGCGCTCGAGTGGGCGGTGACGTTATCGAAACGGGGGGCCTCGTTCGTGGCCGACCTGGCGGCGGCCAGGGCCCGCCAGGGAGAAACCGCGACGGCTCGACGCCTCCTCGACGAGGTGCTCGCCAATCCGGTCGTTCCCGCCTACGAGGTGGCCAAGGTCTACCTGGCGTTGGGCGACAAGGCCAACGCGATGCAATGGCTCCGACGGGCCTTCGACGCCCGGACCCACTCGATGGTGTTCCTCCACATCGACCGGCAACTCGAATCGCTCCGGGGCGACCCCGCGTTCGAGGCCCTGGTCAAGCAGGTGGGGCTCTAGGGCGAGCGCGGCAAGGGCGGGC
>JAEUJH010000552.1 GCA_016794825.1 Gemmatimonadota bacterium | reverse complement strand
CAACTGACCGAGTTTCTCGCCCTCTTCCCCGTCATCGAGTTCTCATGTCGTCGTCTTCGGCTCGTTCCTCCTCGCTGGTCGCCGGTCTCGTCTTCCTGATCCTGGTCGGAGGGTTCGCGCGCTGGTCCGCCAAGGGACCGCCGGCGCCCGTCCCCTCCAGCGCGCCGGACAGCGTGTTCTCGGCCGAACGGGCCATGCGCCACGTGCGGGCCATCGCGGTGCGGCCTCATCCGATCGGCGGCGCCGACCACGACCGGGTGCGCGACTACGTCGTCGGGGAGCTAGCCGCGCTGGGCCTGACGCCCGAGATCCAGCGAACCACGGCGATCGGGACCCGATTCCAGCAGGCCGGCCGGGTCGAGAACGTCCTGACCCGCCTCCCGGGCACCGCGCCCGGCGGCCCGGCCGTCATGCTGGCGTCGCACTACGACGGCGTCGGCGCCGCCCCGGCCGCGAGCGACGCGGGTTCCGGCACCGCCGTGCTGCTCGAGACCCTTCGGGCCCTCAAGGCCGGCGCCCCGCTCCAGCACGACGTCATCGCCCTGTTCACCGACGGCGAGGAGGCCGGGCTGCTCGGCGCGGCCGCGTTCGTCCGGGAACACCCGTGGGCCCGCGACGTGAAGATGATCCTCAACTTCGAGGCCCGCGGCACGGGCGGGCAGGCGGTGATGTTCCAGACCGGACCCGGCAACTACGACCAGGTGAGCCTCCTGGCCGACCTGCCCCACGCGGCGGCGACCTCGATGGCCGTGACGGTCTACCAGTTCCTGCCCAACGACACCGACCTGTCGGAGTTCTTTGCCCTCGGCACGCCGGCCCTCAACTTCGCCTTTGCCGACGGGGTCGAGCGTTATCACACCAGCGAGGACGACGCCGACCACATCGACCCCGGCGCGATTCAGCAGGAGGGCGGGCACGCGCTGGCCCTGTCCCGGGCGTTCGGCCGGGGGCCCCTGCCCCGGCCCGCCACCGGCAACGCGGTCTTCTTCGAGGCGCCGTTCCTGGGCCTCATCGTCTACCCGGAGGCCGCGGCTCGACCGCTCGTCGTGGTCACCCTCGTCCTGGTGGTGGGATTCTTCATCACGGTCATCCGGTCCGACCGCCGCTGGCTGCTCGGGTTGGTGCTGGGGCTCCTCGGAACCGTCGTCGCCGTCGCCGCGGGGGGTGGCCTCGCGTTCCTTGCCGGCCGGCAGCCGCCGGCCGGTCTGGCCGCGTGGGGACCGGCCGTCCTCTTCGCCACGGCGCTCGCCACGGTGGGCGCTGGCGTCACCCTGCTCACCTGGGCCCTGGTGCGCCGCTGGGCCACCGCGGCGGCCGCGGCACTCGGTCCCCTTCTGGTCTGGACCATCCTTGCCGTCCTGACGAGCTGGCGGCTTCCCGGCGTCAGCTACGTCCTGGTGTGGCCGGTGCTGGCCACCGCACTGGTCGGGCTCGCCTGGCGGCGGCTTCGAGAGTCGCCGGCGTGGCTGGCGGTGCGATGGGTGCCGGCGCTCGTCACGCTGACGGTGCTGGTACCGGTGATCTACGGGATGGGGCTGGTGGCGGTTGGCGTCACGGGTCCCGGCGGAATCGCGATCGGCGGCCTGGTTCCGCTGGCGCTCTGGCTGCTGGCCGCCGACCTCGAGGCGATCGCGGCGGAACGGCGGTGGCGGGTGGCCCTGGCCGTCTCCGCGGTGGGGGTGATCCTGATCGGACTCGGCCTCCGCGCCGGGCGGGCCGACACCAGCCATCCGATCCGCTCGGTGCTGGGCTACGCCGAAGCCGCGGATTCGGGGTCGGGGTGGCTGGTCACCGCGGCCGGGTTCGCGCCGCCCGGCTCCTGGAACCTCGCCGCGCTCGGCCCCGAGGCGCGGCTGGTGTCGACCGACTCGACGGGCTCGGACGCCGCCGGCCCCAGCTGGCTGACCCGGCTCCTCGGCCGCTCCTTTCCGGTCATGGCGGCGCCGGCTCCGCGGGCGGGACTGGCCGCCCCCACCATCGCGGTCCTGGCCGACACGGTGACGCCGGAGGGCCGGAGCCTGACGCTCTCGATCCGGCCCGCGCCCGGCACCGAGGCCATCGCCCTCCGCGCCATCGACACCCCGGTGCTGGCCACGGTCATCGACGGCCGCCCGGTCGATCCGAGCCAGTTTCGTTACCAGGCGCCGACCTGGTCGACCACCTACTCGGCCCCGCCCGACTCGGGATTCTCGTTAGGCATCGTGGTCCCGCCCACCGCCAGGCCGGTGCTCGAAGTGACGGCCCAGTCGCCCGGACTGCCCGCGCTCCCCGGGGTCACGATCCCGCCCCGCCCCGCCCGGGTGCTGCCGAGCCAGACCGGCGACCTGAGCGTCGTGTATCGGCGGGTGGCGCTGGATTCGCTGCCGAGGCCCTGACCCGACCCCACCGGGCGGCCCTCGATCGACTCGACAACCCCGGGGTGGAAACCCCGGGGCGGGTTAGGAGATCAGGGCTTTCCGAATCGGAGCCGATCGACCGCCACCCGGCCGTTGCTCATGACGAACAGCACGTCCTGGAGCGCGGCCGGGTTCTCGAGCGGATTCCGTTCGACCACGATCAGATCCGCCTCCAATCCAGCCTCGATCGCGCCGGTCTGGCGCTCGAGCCCGAACAACCGGGCGGCCACCACGGTGGCCGAGCGAATCGCTTCGACCGGCGTCATCCCGAGCTTCACGAAGTTGGCAACCTCGTGCGCCACCCGGGTAACGCTCTGGGGCGTGTAGCCCACGTCGGCCCCGGTGACGATCGGGATCCCGAGTCGGTGCGCCTTCCGGAGGGTTTCCTCCATTCGGGGCAGCATGTGCATGGCCCGCACGTGGGTGACCGGGTCGTCGTAGTCGCCACCCGGCTCGAGGAGATCGATCAGGGTCGAGTACGTGGGCACCAGATACGTCCCCTTGGCCTTCATCAGCGCCAGGGTCGAATCCGACAGATAGGTGCCGTGCTCGATGCTCCGCACCCCGGCGGCCACGGCGGCGTACGCGCCCTCGTCGCCATGGGCGTGGGCCAGGATCGGCACGTTGCGCGTCGCCGCTTCTTCCACCACCGCGCGGAGTTCGGCCTCGGAGTAGACCTGCTGGCGCGGATCGGTTTCCGGGCGTCCGGCCCGCTCGGTGCCCCGCGTCTTGATGACGTCCACGCCGTGGGCCAGGTTGACCCGCACGAGCTGCCGGATCCGCTCGGCCCCCTGCACGCCGCCGATCAGTCCGCCCAGCGCGGGGTCGGCCAGGATCGCGTCATCGAGGTTCGGGGTGACGAAGAGCCCGGCCGCGAGCATGTCGGGCCCCGCCAGGTAGCCGGCCCGGCTCATTTCCCGGATCGCCACGTCGCGAAAGGAGCCGACGCTCGCGCTCCGAACGGTGGTGACACCGGTCTCGAGCGCCCGGCGCGCGGCGGCCAGGTTGTCGAGATGGGTGTGGGCGTCCATCAGCCCGGGCACCAGGTACTTGCCGCGGAGGTCGACGACGGCGACCGCGCCGGGCGATGCCTCCGTCCCCACCGAGGCGATCCGACCGTCCCGCACCACCACCGTTTGTCCGAAGCGCACCGTGCCGGCCCGCACGTCGATGACGCTGGCGTTGACGAAGGCGATTGCGGGGCGAGGCAGGGTTCCATCGGGCAGCCGAACCTGGGCCGCGAGGGACGAACCGGCCATGACGAACACGAGCGTGCTGAGGGCGCGCATCAGGACTGCCGAGCCAACCGCGTTACCACCGAAACCAGATCGAGCTGCAGGGCCACGACCCGACCGCCTTCACGAATGACGCGATAGCGGTCGCGACCGGTCCCGTGGAACACCCCGTCGCCCAGGTACCTCAGGTCGCGCGGGGGCCCGTTGCCCTGGCGGGCCTTCAACGCCCCACCCTCGACGACGAGCGTGAGGTCGACCGGCGCGCCGCGTCCAACCCCGCGATAGCGGCCGGCCAGCTCCGCCAGATCGCCCGGATAGGCCACCGCGGCAGGCGGCGGCGACCCTGGACCGATCACGATCCGGGCAATGGCTCGCGCCATCTCGCTCGGATCGGCGCCGCCGGCGGTGTTGATCAGCACCACCACCGACAGATCCTCCGCCGGGTAATACCGGGTCTCCGACACGAATCCGCTGATCCCGCCCCCGTGGCTGATCATGACCCGGCCATCCTCCTCCACGACCGTGAGCCCCTTGGCGTAGCGGAGCCGGGTCCCGTCGTTGAGGGTTCCCGGCGTGATCAGTTCCCGATACGCCGACCGGCTCACCACCTGACCGCCACGATGCAGCTCCCGAAGCCAGGCGATCAGGTCCCCCGCCGTCGAGCAGAGCGATCCGGCCGAATAGGGCCAGACATGATCCTGCTGGTACGCCTTGACCAGCCCCTGAGGACCCGCGTTGAACCCGCGGACCTTCCGCCGGGTAATGGCCGACTCGCTGCAGTAGCTCGAACTCGTCATCCCGACGGGATCGAGGAGCTGCTTCTGGAGGTACTCCTGGTACGACATCCCGGACACCTTCTCGATGATCAACCCGAGGAGGAAGTAGGCCGAGTTGTTGTAGACCAGCGCGTCGCCCGGGGCGAACTCGAACGGCTTCCGGGAAAACACCCCGACGATC
>JAEUJH010000534.1 GCA_016794825.1 Gemmatimonadota bacterium | reverse complement strand
TCGCGGGTACCGGCCGGCTCTGGGCGGCGGCCGGTACGGCGATCAGCAGGAGGAGGGCGACCCGGGGCATCATCGGCGCCCGGAATCTCGCGCCCCCCTGCCCGGCACTCAAGCGACCGGGTTCCCGGTCGGCGGCGGCGGATCGCCGGGTTGAGCGGTGTAGTGCTGCGCTACAACCGTAACGATCCGGTCATCGCGGCCCCGCCGTCTTCCCACCGCCCAGCCGCCACCTACTTCGTTGCGGGGCAACACCTTATCCAGTCGCGGCGCGGGTGGTCCGCAATCGGTCCCCAGCTTGCACTCCCAGTTCTCGGCTCGGTAACGGTTTCCCTCAGTCGAGACCGACAATGCCCCAGGATCCCCGACGGATCGTTCTGTATTCCCACGACACGATGGGACTCGGTCACACCCGGCGTAATCTCCTGATTGCCCGGGCGCTCTCGGAGGGACGGACCCCTCCGGCGATCCTGATGATCTTCGGCGCGAGCGAGGCTCGGTCCTGGGACCTGCCGCCCGGCACCGAAGGCCTGACGTTGCCATCGGTCCACAAGGGCGCCTCGGGGCACTACGCCTCCCGCCGGATGGCCGTCCCGTTCGAGTCGGTGATCGGGATCCGGAAGCGGGCCATCGAGGCGGCCATCGACGTGTTCGACCCCGACCTGATGATCGTCGACAAGGTCCCGGGTGGCCTGGCCGGCGAACTCCTGCCGGCGCTGCGCCTCCTTCGGCGGCGGGGGCGGGCCAGGATCGTGCTGGGCCTCCGGGACGTGCTCGACGACGCCGCGACGGTCCGAAGCGAGTGGACGAGGGAAGGCAACTACCGGATCGTCGAGGAGTGCTACGACGCCGTCTGGGTCTATGGCGATCCCGCGATCGTCGATCCGGTCGAAGAGTATGGACTCGGCGACTCGATCGCGCGGAAGCTCCACTTCACCGGCTACCCCGATCCTCGACTCCGGCTGTCCGGCCCGGCCGTCGCGGGCGGCACCGAGGTGACCGGCCCGATTTCCGTTTGCCTCGTGGGCGGTGGCCAGGACGGCGCCCCGTTGGCCCGAGCCTTTGCCGGCGCGCGGTATCCCGCCGGCAACACCGGCGTGCTGGTGACCGGCCCCCAGATGCCCGACGCCGCTCACGACGACCTGGTGGCTCGCTTCGGGGGCCGCGACGACCTCCGGATCGTCCGGTTCGACCCCGACGCTGATCGCCTGATCTCCCGCGCCGATCACGTGATCGCGATGGGCGGCTACAACACCGTCGTCGAAATCCTCGCGCACGAACGGCGGGCGCTGATCGTGCCCCGGGTGGTGCCCCGCACCGAACAACTGATCCGCGCCGAACGGCTGGCCGGGCTCGGTCTGGTCGATCTCCTGTCGCCCGACCTCGCCACCTCGGACGCGCTCTCCGACTGGCTCCTGGCCGGCACGACCCCGCGAGCCCGGGCCCACCACACGCTCGACTTCGGCGGACTGGCGCGAATCAACCTCCTGGCCCGGGCCCTCCTGGTGACGCCGAAACGCCGCCGGGTCCGGACCGACGCCGGCCTTCGCTCCCTTGGCGCGGTCGGGTGATCCCATGCGAATCGGCTACGTCCTCAAGCGGTATCCTCGCTACTCGGAGACGTTCATCGTCGCCGAACTGCTCGCCCACCAGGCCGCCGGCCTCGACGTGACCATCTTCGGTCTCCGCCAACCGACCGAGCCGTGTCCGCAGCCGGCCGTCGAGCGGGTCCGATTCCCCGTCGAGTATCTGACCGACGCCGACGGCCGCCACGACCGGGAGGAACGTCAGGCTCGCTGGCTGGCGGATCGGGCCCTGACCCTGCGACTCGACCTCCTCCACGCCCATTTCGCCACGACCGCCACGGTCGTCGCCGCCCGGGCAGCCGCGCTGGCCGGGATCCCGTTCACGTTCACCGCGCACGCCAAGGACATCTACCACCAGGACGTCGATCCGATGGTGCTGGCGGGCCGGATCGACGCGGCCGCCCGCGTGGTGACCGTGAGCGAGTTCAATCGTCGGCACCTGGCGGGCCTGTCCGGGTCGAGCGCCGACCGGGTGGTCCGGGTCTATAACGGCATCGACCTGACCGAATACCCGATCGGCCCCGATGCGGCGCGGCGGTCGCGGGTGCTGGCGGTGGGCCGTCTGGTCGAGAAAAAGGGCTTCGGCGATCTGATCGACGCGATCGGTCGGCTGGCGCGGCGGGGCCGCCCGATCCCCTGCGACATCGTGGGCGCGGGACCGCTCGAAGCGAACTTGCGGGGCCTGGTGGCGAGCCTCGGACTCGACCACCTGGTCCGGTTCCGTGGCCTCCAGTCGCGCGAAACGGTGGCGGACCTGCTCCGGCGGACCGGCGTGTTCGTGGCACCCTGCGTGGTGAGCGACGACGGCGACCGCGACGGATTGCCGACCGTCCTCCTCGAGGCGATGGCCTCGGGTACCCCGGCGATCGCGACCCCGGTGACCGGAATTCCGGAACTGGTCCATCACGGCGTCACCGGCTGGCTCTGCCCCCCGCGCGACCCCGAGTTGCTGGCCGCGCTGATCGCCGGAGTGCTCGACGACCCGGCGCGGAGCGCCGAGGTCGGCCGTGCCGCCCGCAACCGGATCGAGCGGGACTTCGACCTCACCACCACCACGGCCCAGCTCCGCGCGGTGTTCGCCGCGGCGGTGACCGATCGGGCGCTGCAGGGAGTCGGCTGATGCGGATCGCGTACGTGTGCGCCGATCGGG
>JAEUJH010000533.1 GCA_016794825.1 Gemmatimonadota bacterium | reverse complement strand
TCGCGGGTACCGGCCGGCTCTGGGCGGCGGCCGGTACGGCGATCAGCAGGAGGAGGGCGACCCGGGGCATCATCGGCGCCCGGAATCTCGCGCCCCCCTGCCCGGCACTCAAGCGACCGGGTTCCCGGTCGGCGGCGGCGGGTCGCCGGGTTGAGCGGTGTAGTGCTGCGCTACAACCGTAACGATCCGGTCATCGCGCCCCAGTCGTCTCCCCACCGCCCAGCCGCCGCCTACTTCGTTGCGGGGCAACACCTTATCCGATCGCGACGCGGGTGGTCCGCAATCGGTCCCCAGCTTGCACTCCCAGCTCTCGGCTCGGTAACGGTTTCCCTCAGTCGAGAGCGACAATGCCCCAGGATCCCCGACGGATCGTTCTGTATTCCCACGACACGATGGGACTCGGTCACACCCGGCGCAATCTCCTGATTGCCCGGGCGCTCTCGGAGGGACGGACTCCTCCGGCGATCCTGATGATCTTCGGCGCGAGCGAGGCTCGTTCCTGGGACATGCCGCCCGGCACCGAAGGCCTCACGTTGCCGTCGGTCCACAAGGGCGTATCGGGACACTACGCCTCCCGGCGGATGGCCGTCCCGTTCGAATCGGTGATCGGGATCCGGAAACGGGCCATCGAGGCGGCCATCGACGCGTTCGACCCCGACCTGATGATCGTCGACAAGGTCCCGGGTGGCCTGGCCGGCGAACTCCTTCCTGCGTTGCGGCTTCTTCGGCGGCGGGGGCGGGCCAGGATCGTGCTGGGCCTCCGGGACGTGCTCGACGACGCCGCGACGGTCCGGAGCGAGTGGACGAGGGAAGACAATTACCGGATCGTCGAGGAGTGCTACGACGCCGTTTGGGTCTATGGCGATCCGGCGATCGTCGATCCGGTCGAAGAGTACGGACTCGGCGATACCATCGCGCGGAAACTCCATTTCACCGGTTACCCCGATCCGCGGCTCCGGCTGTCCGGCCCGGCCGTCGCGGGCGGCACCGAGGTGACCGGCCCGATTTCGCTGTGCCTCGTGGGCGGCGGCCAGGACGGCGCCCCGCTGGCCCGGGCCTTTGCCGGCGCGCGGTATCCCGCCGGCAACACCGGCGTGCTGGTGACCGGCCCCCAGATGCCGGATGCCGCGCACCACGACCTGGTGTCCCGCTTCGGCGGCCGCGACGACCTCCGGATCGTCCGGTTCGACCCCGACGCCGACCGCCTGATTGCCCGCGCCGATCACGTGATCGCGATGGGCGGCTACAACACCGTCGTCGAGATCCTCGCGCACGAACGGCGAGCCCTGATCGTGCCCCGGGTGGTGCCCCGCACCGAGCAGCTGATCCGCGCCGAACGGCTGGCCGGGCTGGGTCTGGTCGATCTCCTGTCGCCCGACCTCGCCACGCCGGACGCGCTGTCGGACTGGCTCCTGGCCGGCACGACCCCGCGAGCCCGGGCCCACCACACGCTCGACTTCGGCGGACTGGCGCGAATCAATCTCCTGGCCCGGGCCCTCCTGGTGACGCCGAAGCGCCGCCGGGTCCGGACCGACGCCGGCCTTCGTTCCCTTGGCGCGGTCGGGTGATCCCCATGCGAATCGGCTACGTCCTCAAGCGGTATCCCCGCTACTCGGAGACGTTCATCGTCGCCGAACTGCTCGCCCACCAGGCCGCCGGCCTCGACGTGACGATCTTCGGTCTCCGCCAACCGACCGAGCCGTGTCCGCAACCGGCCGTCGAGCGGGTCCGCTTTCCCGTCGAGTATCTGACCGACGACGACGGCCGTCACGACCGGGAGGAACGCCAGGCCCGTTGGCTGGCCGACCGAGTCCGGACCCTGCGGCTCGACCTCCTCCACGCCCATTTCGCCACGACCGCCACGGTCGTCGCCGCCCGGGCGGCCGCGCTGGCCGGGATCCCGTTCACGTTCACCGCGCACGCCAAGGACATCTACCACCAGGACGTCGATCCGATGGTGCTGGCGGCCCGGATCGACGCGGCCGCCCGCGTGGTGACCGTGAGCGAGTTCAATCGCCGCCATCTGGCGGGCCTCTCCGGGTCGAGCGCCGACCGGGTGGTCCGGGTCTACAACGGCATCGACCTGACCGAATACCCGATCGGCCCCGATACGGCGCGGCAGTCGCGAGTGCTGGCGGTGGGCCGTCTGGTCGAGAAGAAGGGCTTCGGCGACCTGATCGACGCGATCGGTCGGCTGGCGCGGCGGGGCCGCCCGATCCCCTGCGACATCGTGGGCGCGGGACCGCTCGAAGCGGACCTGCGGGGCCGGGTGGCGAGCCTCGGACTCGACCACCTGGTCCGGTTCCACGGCCTCCAGTCGCGCGAAACGGTGGCGGACCTGCTCCGGCGGACCGGCGTGTTCGTGGCGCCCTGCGTGGTGAGCGACGA
>JAEUJH010000510.1 GCA_016794825.1 Gemmatimonadota bacterium | reverse complement strand
GTCGGCATGATCAAGGCGGGGTCGGACGGGACCACCACCGTGCTGACCCTGATCAGCGGCGACGCGGTGGACGTGCCCAATGGACGCAACGAGGTGGTGCCCTGCACCACCTCCGGACAATTCGAAGAGAAGGTCGCCAAGGCCGTGCGGAAGCGGCTCGGGGTCGACCAGAACAGGGAGTGAATCCAATGACACATGGAAACGATGAATCGATGACCCGGCGGTCGCTGCTCGGCGGGATTGCCTCGGCCGCGGTGGCCCTGCTGCTCCGGCCGGCGCCGGCCGCGGCCCAGGACAAGACGCCGATCGTCATCTACAAGGATCCGAACTGCGGCTGCTGCCACCAGTGGGTCGACTACCTCAAGGCCAACGGGTTCACCCCGTCGGTGACCGACACCGGCAACATGGGCGCGATCCGGACCCGCTACAAGATTCCCAGCAGCCTGACGAGCTGCCACACCGGGGTCATCGGCGGCTACGTCATCGAAGGGCACATCCCGGCCGCCGACATTCGGAAGCTCCTGGCGCAGAAGCCGAAGGGCGTGGTCGGTTTGACGATCCCCCGCATGCCCGCGAGCGCGCCGGGCATGGATCAGACGCCGTTCCAGCCGTACACGGTGCTGGCGTTCGACGCGGCCGGCAAGACGACGGTGTTCGCCCGGCACGACAAGGCCTGAGCCGGTTCGGGCCGGTGGGCGCCCGCCGGACAGGGGATCGCGATTGGACCGAATCAAGAAAGGGGGAAGGAGCCTTGGCTCCTTCCCCCTTTTCTTGGGAATCAACGTGGGTTCGGACTAGCGGCCGCCGCCCCCACCCGCCGTACGCTTGGGAGCGCCTTCCGGGCCGTTGTCCCAATCCTGGCTGCTCGAGATGTTCGGCATGCTCCAGTCGTGGCCGTTCCAGCCTTCGAAGCCCTCCAGCTTGAACGCCCAGAACCCCGAGAAGGTGTCGCTGATGACGATGAGCCCGTCGTAGTTCCGCACCTTGACCCCGAAGGCGCCCTGGAACACGCTGTTGCCATAGAACTGCGGCACGCCGCCGAAGCCCTTCATATGGGTGCAGTTGCAGGTGAAGTACCACCCGACCGTGTGGGGCTGACTCGGGTCGGCCATGTTGAAGACCTGGAGTCCGTCCTCGTAGGCCGAGACGAAGACGTACGGCCACTTGACCTCGTGATTGTGCGACAGGGCCCGCCAGTCGGCCTGCCAGGCGCCGACGTTCTGGGTGATGGCGTTGACCTTGCCCTCGAGCCCCGGCTGAAGATCGAAGATCCGGAGCGGCGCGAACTGGTACTCGGTTTCGACCACCGCGTACTTGTGATCGGGCGTGGGCGTGAAGGTATGGGCGCTCGAGATGCCCGAGGCACCGACGATCTGGGTCACCAGCTTCGGTTCTTCGCGGCCGATCTTGCTGATGTCGTAGACGAACGCCCCGCCCCGACCGGCGCCGTAGAACTTGTCCTGGTGAGTGTTGGGGTCGTAGTACACCTGGAAGTCGTGGTACCCGAAGTTGCCGATGGCCGTCCCGGCACCCTGCGGAATCGGAACCCGCCCGATCATCCAGGTGTTCTCGGGCGCGCCCGAGACGATCTTGTCCATGTCGTAGACGTTGGCGTAGGGCCCGTTGATCGTCGTGAGCAGCAGGGCCCGGCCGTCGGAGTGCTTGTAGGCAAAGATGTTATGGAACCCGCCGAGATACTCCTTTTCCCGGATCCGAGCCACGATCTTGACCTTGCTGGTGTCGGGCAACAGACTGACGTCCGCCACGACGGCGCCAAGGTCGGCGTCGGGTCCGCTCTGCCCGAACTGAAGCGACTGGACGTAGTAGTACTTGCCTTTGTGCTTGACGTACTTGCCGTCCATCCCGCCGGTTCCGCCATGCAGTTCCGGGTTCTCGATGGTCCAGCTGTAGATCTTCTTGAACTGATAGTCCTTGGTCGAGATGATCGAGAATCCGGCCCGATCCCAGGACTGCGCCACGTAGGTGTA
>JAEUJH010000504.1 GCA_016794825.1 Gemmatimonadota bacterium | reverse complement strand
TCCCCGGGCGGCCTACGAAGCGACCCGGACCGACGTGGTCATCGCGCTGCCCAAGGACAAGCCGCGGGGCGTCGTGGCCCTCCGGGGGGCGCGGATCATCACGATGCGGGGCAACGAGGTCATTCCCGCCGGCGATATCGTGATCACCGACAACCGGATCACCGCCATCGGCGCGGCCGGCTCGGTGACCATCCCGGCCGGCGCCCGGACCATCGACGTCTCCGGCAAGACCATCCTGCCCGGGCTGGTCGACATCCATGCCCACACCTGGGTGGCGTGGGGGGTCCATCGCAGTCAGGTCTCCCAGTTCCTGGCGCAGCTGGCCTACGGCGTCACCACCCAGCGGGATCCGCAGACCTCGTCCGAGGACGTCGTCACCTACGGCGATCGAATGGAACTGGGCGAGTTGATCGGACCCCGCCTCTACTCGACCGGTCCGGGCATCTTCGGCGACGACAACATCAAGAGCCTGGCCGACGCGCGCGACGTCCTCAAGCGCTACTCGGAGCACTTCAACACCAGGACAATCAAGCAGTACCTGGCCGGCGACCGGAAGGTCCGGCAGTGGGTCATCACCGCCGCCCGCGAACTGGGGCTGACGCCCACGACCGAGGGCGGGTCGAACTTCACGATGAACCTGACCCTGATGCAGGACGGGTACGCCGGGCTCGAGCACTCGCTCCCGATCAGCCCGTTCCATCGGGACGTCGTCGAACTGGTCCGGGCCAGCGGCATCACCTACACCCCGACCCTGATCGTGAGCTACGGCGGGCCCGCCGGGCTCGGTTACTTCCTGACCCGGGGCGATGTCGACCGGGAGCCGAGGCTCCGGCGCTTTACGCCCCACGACGAGCTCGACAAGTGGAAGACGTTCGCGTTCCACCGAACCGATCAGTACGTCTACCCGCTCCACGCCCGGCAGCTGGCCAAGATCGTGGCCGCTGGGGGCCGGGTCGGCCTCGGTTCCCATGGCGAGGTCCAGGGGCTCGGGACGCACTGGGAAATGTGGATGCTCGGTTCCGGCGGGATGCCTAACCACGACGTGCTCCGGGCCGCCACGCTCCACAGCGCCGACGCCATCGGGCTGGCCAAGGACATCGGGTCGCTCGAGCCGGGCAAGCTGGCGGACCTGCAGGTCCTCGACGCCAACCCGCTCGACCGGCTCGAGAACTCGACTTCGATCCGCTGGGTCATGAAGAACGGCCGCCTGTACGACGCGGCCACGCTGGACGAGGTCTGGCCCCGGACGCGGGCCCTGCCGACCCAGTGGTGGTGGCGCCTCGAGCCCGACGCTACTTCGCGCCGCTGAGGTCCTCGAAGGTGGCCGTTGCCGCGCCGGTCCGGATCCGCTCGATGGCGGTCAGGCAACCGGCGCGGCTCTGGTAGCCCTCGCTGGATTGGGCCAGGATCCGGCCGTTGGCGGACTTGAGCCGCCACCGGAACTCGCCGTTCCGGGTCCGGTAGAGTTCGAACTGGAGTTCCGCTCCATCCGCCTCGGCGACGGAGGATCCGGCCAGCGCCAGGGCCGCGACCTGCAGCGCCGCTCGTCTCGTCAGCATGTCACCCCTCCGGTCCCGCGGTGGTTCGGTCAGGACCGGCTGGATGCCGGGTCCCGAGTCAGCGTTGATCGGGCGGCCGGTTGAGGAGCCGCTCGAGTTGGTTGGCGGTCAGGCCGCCGACGTAGAAGCGTTCGAACAGCACCACCGTCGGCGTACCGGGAATTCCGACCCGCTGCGCCTCCCGCCAGCTCCCCGCCACCTGATCCGCATGACGGTTGGACGCCATGCACTCGTCGTATGCCGTCAGGTCGAGGCCCCCGGCTTCGGCCAGGCGGCGGAACACCGCCAGGTGGTCGGGTGACCGGCTCCATTCCGCCTGCGCGGCGAACAACCCCTCGTGCATGGCGGCGGCGGCTCGATCGCCCTGATCGATGGCGCAGGCCATGGCGTGGGTAGCCGGACCCGCCTCCGCGTGCCCCGGCAAGGCAAACAGAAGATACCGCCAGCGGACCTTGCCGGTGGCGATGAACCGTTCGGCAATGGCGGGCAGTTCGTCGATCTCGTAGCGCCGACAGTCCGGGCACTGGTAGTCGCTCCCGACCCAGACCTCGAGGGGAGCGTTAGGGGCGCCGAGGGTGTAGACCACGGCGCCGGTCGGATCGATGCTAAGAGACGCGCGGGTCGACGAGTTGGAACGGGCCAGGAACCAGAGCGCTCCGGCCCCGGCCAGCGCCAGTCCAAGGAGAAGGAGGAACGGGGTCCGGGTGCGCATGCCGCACGATGGCACGGCCGGGGTGAAGGGACCGTGAAACCAGCGGCCCAGCGACCCAGCTTGGGAAGGAGCTTTCGGGGTTGTCGTCCGGCTCAGCGACCGTCGCGAAGCCGGCGATAGACGTAGGACAGCCCCAGAAACCCGATCAGGATGACGAGGAACGAACCGGGCTCGCGCATGAGCCCTCCGCATGGCCCCTCGAACCGAGCACCACCCGCCGGGGCCGGCCGCGCCGCGAGGGGGCGGCCGCGACCAGACCCACTAGATGATATGGCTCGAATCCGGGGATCCCGCAAGGCGGGGGTTTCCGCCAGGCTCAGGATTTGGTCAGGGCGGCCTGCATCGCGATGGTGCGGACCCGCATGGTCGACCGCGGGTCGACCGGCCCGGTAAAGGTCCCCCGCTGATACCCGAAGACGTAGCCGATGAGGTTGGTGCCGCCGGCCGGGACCGCGGAGGTCGAGAGCGCATGGGTCCGCGCGGAGGGCCCGAGGGAATCGCCGAGCCCCTGCCCCGCGTTATTGAAGCTGAACGTCAGTGCCACCCGCCAGTAATCGGGCGCGGTCGTCGCTGTCCAGTTGAAGTTGATCGGCTGACCGAGGGTGACCGTCTGGCCGTCCACCGGCGTCCCCAGGTTCGCGCCGCCGATGATGGTAGCCCGGCCCTCGACCGTCTCGCCGCCGTGGACCACCCGGATCACCAGCGTTTCGCCCGGTGCCAGGAATGATCCCCTGTCGAAATAATAGCCACCGTTGGTGGAGGCGGGGATTTGCACGTCGTTGATGAAGACCTGGGCGTCGGGGAGCGGGGTGTTGCCCCGAAGAACGGTAAAGTTCTGGTACCGGGGCCCCATGTCGGAGCCCTCGATGAAGATCGGCTCGACGCTGGGGCCCTCGCTGCCCCCGCAGGCCGCGAGGAGAAGCAGGAGAGTCGGTCGGATCAGGCGCGGCATCGGAGGCTCCGGTCCAAGGGTCCGGCCCGGAGCCGCAATCCGTGTGCCGACCCCCTAGGCCAGGCCCGCCGCCGTGGCCCCGTCGACGGGAAAGGCGGTTCCGCTCACGAACGACGCCGCGTCCGAGCAGAGCCACGTCACGGCGCGAGCCACCTCGTCGGGCTCTCCCGGCCGTCCCATCGGCAGCCGCGAGAGGAACCACTCCTCGACACCGGGATTGGCGATGGCGCGCTCGATCATCGGCGTCTTGATCATGCCGGGACAGACCGCGCTGATCCGAATGCCCTTGGTGGCGTACTGCAGCGAGGCCGATTTCGTGAGCCCGATCACCCCGTGCTTGCTGGCGGCGTAGTGGGGGCTCCGGCCGTAGCCGATCAACCCCGCCACGGACGAGTCGTTGACGATGGCGCCGCCACCCTGCCGCAGCATCTGGATGATCTCGTACTTGAGACAGAGCCAGACACCCTTCAGGTTGACCGCGATCATCCGGTCCCAATCGGCTTCGGTGGTTTCGTGGAGCAAGGCCCCGCCCGAAACGCCCGCGTTGTTGAAGGCGCAGTCCAGCCGACCGTACTCGGCCACGGTCCGGGCCACCAGCGCCTCGACGTCGGCGGCGATCGACACGTCGGTCGGCACGAACGTCGCCCGACCTCCGGCGGCCCGGATCTCCGCGACGGTGGCGTTGCCTTCTTCGACCCGCCGGGCGCCGATCACCACCGCGGCGCCCTGAGCCGCGAACGCCAGCGCCGTGGCTCTGCCGATACCGGAGTTGCCCCCGGTGACGAGCGCGACTTTTCCCGCGAATGGTTTTTCCATGGCGACAACCTATCCCGCCCTCGTCGCCCCCGCGAGAGGGGCGGCCGCCGGCAGGGCGTTGAGGGCGGTGGCCTCCTGGCCCGACATCAGCCGCCGGGTTAGACTGTGCGGTCCCCCGAACGAGCTTCGATGAACGACTTCGCCTCCGCGCCGGCCGACCCGACGGACGCCGGACGGCCCCGGCAGCTCTGGCGCAGGGCGGTGGCGGTGGGAGTGGCGGCTGCCATCCTCGCCGCCGGCCCGCCAGCCGGCGTTCTCCCCGCCGACTGGCGCCTCTTTGCGATCTTCCTGGCCACCATTGTCGGCTCGATCCTCCGGCCGGCCCCGATGGGAGCGGTCATCCTGCTCGGCATCGGCGCCATCGCCATTACCGGCACCATGCCGCTCGGTGCGGCGCTCCAGGGTTACGCGGACCCGATCGTCTGGCTCGTCCTCTGCGCGTTCATGATCTCGCGGGCCGTGACCCTCACCGGGCTGGGCCGCCGGATCGCGTTCCATTTCATCCGACTCCTCGGCCACCGATCGCTGGGCGTGGCCTACGCGCTGGCGGTGACGGACGCCTCACTCGCGGCCGTCATTCCCTCCAACAGCGCCCGGGCTGGCGGGATCATCTTCCCGATCGCTCGAAGCGTGGCGGAGGCGTACAATTCGCGACCGGGCCCGACCCGGCGCCGGATCGGCGCCTTCCTGCTGGCGGCGGTCTACCAGGCCGATATCGTCGCGTGCGCCATGTTCCTGACCGGCCAGGCGTCGAACGTGATCATCGCCAAGTTCGCGCTCGACACCGCCGGCGTCGACCTGACGTATGCCCGATGGCTGACCGGCGCCATCCTCCCCGGCGCGGTTGCCCTGCTGCTCGTCGTCTACCTGGTCTACCGTCTCGCCCCGCCCGAGGTCACCCACACCCCGGAGGCCGTGACGCTCGCCCGGACCACCTTGGCCGAGATGGGCCCGATGTCGCGGTCGGAGAAGATCACCCTCGGCGTGTTCGCCCTCATCGCCCTGCTCTGGATGACGGGGGCGTGGCACCAGATCAGCTACGCGGTGGTGGCGCTGGCGGGCATCTGCCTCCTGCTCCTCACCAACGTCCTCGCCTGGGACGACGTCCTCGGAGACCGCGCCGCGTGGGACACGTTCATCTGGTACGGGGGTCTGGTTCGAATGGCCGGTGCCCTCGGCGAGAGCGGCGTCACCAAGGCGTTTGCCGATTGGTCGGCCACCCTGACGGCGGGGTGGGCGTGGTCGATTGCCCTGCCCCTCCTGTTCCTGATCTACTTCTACTCCCACTACGGCTTTGCCAGCATCACCGCGCACGCGACGGCGATGTTCATTCCGTTCCTCACCGTGATCCTGGCCGCGGGGGCGCCACCGGTGCTGGCCGTCGCCACGCT
>JAEUJH010000495.1 GCA_016794825.1 Gemmatimonadota bacterium | reverse complement strand
GCCGTGGCCCTCCGGACCCGACGCGAGGCCGCCTCGACCCAGTTGGCGGAGACGGTGGCCGCGCTGGAGGGAATCCGGCTCGATCTGCTCCGACTCCACGCCGGCGCCTCCGACCTCGCCCCGATCACTACCCTGCTCGATCGGGCCCGCCTCCTCGGCGAAGACGTGAGCCGCCTGGCCGACGCCCAGCGCGAGGTGGACGAGGCCATCCGGCTCGACCGTCCGGGCGGTCGGACCGCCGGCGCGGAATGACGACCCGGCGGCCAGAGCCGCGCTGATGGACCTTGCCGTCCTCGCGGAGCACCTGGCCGCTGAACTCGACCAGCAGTCCGGCCGTTACGGCCTCGCTGCCGGCAAGCCGCGGATCGAGTATGTCCTCAACTGGGGCGGCTTCGTCAATCAGTCGTTTCGGGTTGCGGACGGCCACCGCGAACTGCACGTCAAGCTGACCGCCGACCCCGACGTCCGCGAGGCCCTGGTCCGCTGGCATCGGATTCGCTCCTCGCTCACCGCGCGGTATCACGCCCCGGAAGTGCTCTCCTGGATCGACGTCGCCGGCACCGCGCACGCCGGGCTCGTGTTCCCGCGGATCCATGGTACGACCCCGGACCGATGGACCGGGCCGCTCCGGGCCGCGGTGGGTCAGGCGGTCGCCGTCCTTCACGCCGACGTGGATCTCAGGGCACTGGCCTTCGAGGACACCGCGGTCGGCAGCTGTCTGGACGATTACCTCGGCGACTTCGACCGCCGGTTCGTGGAGGATCTGGTTCTCGTTCGGGAGGACCGGCCGGCCTGGCTCGCCGATGCCACGCTCGAGTGGATGGGTGAAGAGGTCGAAAGATTGCGGGGCAGGGTGTCAGGCGCCGCGGCGTTCGCGGAACCGGCCGACGCCCTGATTCACGGCGATCTCTGGCCCGCCAACGTCATCGTCGAGCCGACGGGTCGCTGGCACCTGCTCGACTGGGATGACTTCCGGGTGGGCGATCCAGCCCTCGAAGTGGCCAAGCTCTACGATCCGCTCGCGGCGGACGGTGCCGCGCCCCCGGCCGACGAGATCGAACGCGTCATCGGCACCCACCCGGCGGCCCGGGAGCGGCTCCAGCTCTACGAGGCGGCCGTGCTGCTCGATCGGGTCATCGACCCCCTCGCCGACTACGTCGCCGCCGACTCGGCCCCGGAACACGCGGCGCGGGTCCGGACCGCCAAGGCCGCCGAGCACGCCGTGGCGCTGGAGCGGTACCGCGCACGCGTTGCGGGTCGCTAGCGCAGCGCGTAGACGTTGCCGTCCGCGCTCCCGACGTAGAGGACTCCGTCCACGATCGAAGGCGAGGACAGGATCGACCCGACGGTGAACATCGTCCGCATCCCGATCATCATCCCATCGAGCGTGCGATCCGGGTACATCCGGCCCGACTGGAACACGCCAGCCGAGTCGGTCCACTTGGCGCCGTTCTCCTTGGAGCCGTCGGACTGGAAGTGGGCCAGGAACTGACCCGTCCGGATGTCGACGGAATGGAGCCAGCCGTCGGAGGTGCCGTAGTAGACGGCGTTGCCGGCCAGGGAGGGTGACGAGAACGAGATGGCCTTGTTGGCCAGGTCGAACCGCACGGCACCCGTGGCGGCGTCGAGGGCCTTGAACCGACGACCATCGGACGTGGCGAAGTAGACCACCCCGTCCCGCACGGCCGGCGACCCGATCGTCCAGCCGCCGTTGTTGTTGTGCTTCCACTTGAGGGCCCCGGTTCGCGCGTCCACCACGTGGAAGTGGCCGTCCCGCCCGCCGACGAAGACCAAGCCACCGGCCACCGCGGCTGAACTCGCGATCCCGATCTGGTTGTAGGTTGTCGTGTCGTTGCCGGTGGTGTAGCGCCAGCGTTCCTTCCCGGTGGCGGCATCGAGGGCGTAGAGGTTCCGATCCCAGCTCCCGATGTAGACCAGTCCGCCGGCCACCGCGGGCGACGCGTGGATCACGTCACCCGCGGCGAACTGCCACTTGAGCGCGCCGCTCGCGGCGTCGAGCGCGTAGACCTGCTGGTCGCCGCTCCCGATGTAGACCGTGTTGTTCACCACCGTGGGCGACGACAGGAAGACGTCGAACGGATCCGGCATCCGCTCGGTGCGGGGCATCGCGCCGTGGATGCCGGGCGCCGTGAAGCGCCGTTCGCCCTTGGTCGCGAAGGCCCACCGCTGCTTGCCGGTGGCGGCCTCGATCCCGTAGACGTTGCCGTCGAGGCTGCTGACGTAGACCAGGTCCCCGCTCACCGCGGGCGACGACGCGATCGGACCCTTCGAGGCGAACTGCCACGCCTGGGTGCCGGTGGCCTGGTCGATGGCGTAGAGCTTTCCGTCGGTGCTGCCCACGAAGACCCGGCCGCCGCTCACCGCCGGCGACGAGAGGACCCGGCCGCCGGTCTTGAACTTCCACGCCAGCGTGGCCAGGGTCGGCGAGGGCGAGGCGTAGACCCCTTCGTGGGTCGGGCCGCCGCGGAACATGGCGGCTTGGGCAGTCAGGAGGGTGACGGGCGCGAGGCCCAGGAGCAACATCGTACCAAGCGATCGCTGAACCATGGGAAATCCTGGAGGAGGACGGAAGGAGCCATGGTCCCTACGAGCGGGCGGCGGCGTTGGTTTAGAGTGGGACGCCGCGACCTCACTCGGCCGAGTCGTCGTCCGCGGGCCCGATCGCGTCCCGGGGTGGGCCGGACGCGAGGCGGCTCCCGCCGGCGGCCAGCCGGGCCAGCGCCAGCGAGCCCGTCGCTGACACGGCGCTCAGCAACGCCATCGGCCCGAGGATCACGGCCACCCGAACCCAGAGCGAGGCAACCCCGCCAGCCGCTCCCGCGGCGAGCGCCAGGCTGCCTAACAGCACCCCGACCACGGCCCCCCAACCGGCAAACCGGGACAACGACAGCTCCTCGAACCGGCGCCGACCCGCGGTGGCCCACAGGAGGCCGGAGAACACCACGCCGCCGATGAAGCCGGGAATCGCCAGCGTCTGGGGCCACATATCGAGGATCTTGCCGTGGGGATCGAAGATCCCCTCCATCACCCCGCCGCCGATGACGGCCCAGCCGAGGGCCCAGGTCAGGCCCATGCCGATGGTTCCGCGGAGTCGTCGTGCCCAGGTACTCATGCCAATGCCCCCCGCCCCCCGCACTGCGTTTGCGATCACCTACTTTGCAGTACAAAGTAGACGAGAAGGCGCCGCCGGGCAACCGCCTGGGTCGGAGGCGGCATCCCGACGGCCCGCGTTCCCCTCAGCTCCGGTCAGCGCGACGACCGGGGCAACCGCAGCTCCCAGACATCGTCGAAGCTCCCCCCCGGCCCCGCCCCGCCGATGACGACCACCCGCTGCCGGGCCCAATCGAAGAACACTCCGGGATGGCGGCGCGGCTCCGGGGGCGTGCCGGTGGTAGCGACCCGGACGTAGTCGGTGGCCCCGGGGCGGTAGAGCAGGACGTCGTTGTAGTGAACGGAAGACCCGAACACAGCCTCCTGGCCGCCGAATCGGAGCAAATCGCTCGACATCGGTGCCAGGCTGGTCAGCCCGCTGCCGATGCGTCGAAACGGAGATGCGTCGAGAGGAATCAAGTTCCGCCACTGAAGCGTCGTCAGGTCGAGTTCCCAGAGGTCATCCGACAGGCCGGCCGCTCCCCGAGACTCTTCCGCGAAGTACGCCCTGAGCTTAGCTCGGTCGACCGTCTGGGCGCGGCTTCCGAAGCGGGGGCTCGGTTTCGGGGCGGCGGTCGGGATCAGGTTCCAGGAACCGTTCGTTCCCAACTCCCAGAGCGTGTTCTTGAAAGTGAAGAGCCCGTACCCAGCAAATCGGCTCACCGCCTTCGACACCGGGTTCCAGAACGCGTAACCCTCGTAGTATTCCTGGCCTTCGCCCGCCGCTCCGACGGGGAACCAGGCCCCACCTTCCAGCCCAACGGCCCAGGCCTGTCCGAGTCCGTCCCAGAAGGTCACGAGGCGGCCATTGACCTCATCGATCACGAAATGGCGGTACTTCCCAGACGGCCAGCCGGAGGTGGAGATCTCCGCCCAGCGATCGGTCTCGAGATCGAAGCGGAACAAGCGCCCGACCCCGTAGTCGGGGAAGAACCCGGCGTAGATGTACCTCGACCGCGGCACGTGAGCCGAGTAGGACAGGTTGACGATGGTTCCGGTCGGGGGTCCGGCGAGCTTGCGCCAACTGAAGGCGTTGCCTGCTGCGGTCGACATTTCCGGGCTGAACGTCGTGGGAACCGATGGAGTCGTCGCATCGGGACCACACCCCGCGAGGACCATCAGGGCCGCAGCAGCAAGGCGGCGGGAACGTTCGGTGATTGATGAAGGCGGTTTCACGGGCAGGGCTCCATTTGTGGGTGCCCCAACCTGCGTCAGCGCCGTGAATCGGCCGTCATTCCACGTCGACGACCAGCGTGGTGAGGGCCACAGACGCCGGAGACCGTTCGTAGGCGAAGACCCAGGGGATCTTGACCGACCCGGTCCGATCCGCCTCGTCGTAAAGGCTGTCAGGCAGCATGGCCAGGTCGTTGCCGTCGCCCCAGATCGGTCGGGTGGCCCAGTTGGAGGCGGACATCAGGGCCTCGCCATTGGACTCGTACCCAAAGGCAAAGACCAAGCGGTAGCGGCCTGGTCGTGATGGCGCGACGAGATCGAGGTCGATCGTAATCGGGGCATTCAGAACCGGGGTCTGGAGTGCCAGCAAGCCGGTCCAGGCGGTTCGGGGGGTCCCCCAAGTCGGCGTATACGCAAACAGCGTAGTCGCGTTGACCGACCGGCTCCGATAGCGAAACCGCAGAGTCCCCCGAATCGAGCGACCGGCATCGACCCGAACCACCCGGCGGGTCGAATCGACCGGAGTGCCGTTGACGTTACCGGCCGAAAGCCACAAGCGAAACCCATCCGCGAACCACTCGTCCAGATCGATCCGGACCGGCGGGCTCTCCAACGCCCCCGAGGCAAACCGGAGTTCAACCACCGAATCCCGATCCTGCCCCCACACCACCCGAAGATTGTCGAACGTGGCGTGGCCGTCGTGGACCGGGACGACGGAATCCCCGACCAACGCCACCTTCCGGCTGCCCAGGCGCGCCACCATGGGTGCCGGCGGGGTGACTCGGCGACCCCACCAGTCGAGCACCTCGACCTCGGGAGCAGGTACGAGGGTAGCGCCCCCGGTAAACGGAACGGTGACGACGTTGATGCGATGTGGTCGCGTGGAATAGAAAAGGCCGCCGACCGCCGTGACCAGCGCCACCGCCGCAATCCATGGCAACCGCGTCCGCGGCAGCAGAGCGCGGCGCCAAGCCGCCGGAACCCGATCGCCGAGGAGGTCGTCGAGCAACTGCTTGGGTTGGCTCCGGTCGCCAGCGCGCCGTACCGCCCCTCGCCATTGGCGCCACATCACCTTGAGATCCGGCAGGGAGTCGCCCTCGAGGAAATGATGGGCAGCTGCCCTGATCAGCCACAGGTTGGAGCCTGCGTTGGCCGCGAGATATCGGCCGACCCGAACATGGTGCGCGGTCCGGACCGGGGGCGGAATCGAGGAGACGATGGCCTCCGCAATCACGTCGTGGGAAAGAAGCCATACCCTCCCCTGGACCACGACCAAGCCAGCGCTTTCGAGCCGAAGCAGCGCCGACCGCACCTGATCGACGGTCGACTCGGCCGCAGCGGCAATGGCGTCGACCGAGAGCCCCGCCCCGATCGTCGCCAGGGACTCGAGCACCGCGCGCTCGAACGGAGTCCTTCCCGCCAGGCGCGACTCGATCACGGCCCCTTGGTCGATCCGCCGGATCAACGCGTCGGGGTCCGGCGCGGTCCACTGGCGATCGTCGCGAACGAGCAGTCGCTCCGCGGTTACGAGGCGGATCGTCTCGAGAACGAAAAGGGGGTTGCCCGCGGTCTCCCGATGAACGGCCTCGAGGAACGGCGCGCGCCACCCGGCCGTCGGCACGGCCGCGAGACTCGAGATCAGGCGCTCGGTGTCGTCACGCGACATCGCTTCGAGCGGCAGGACGGTGGCTTCGGGCCCTGCTGAGCTGCCGCCCTGCGGCCGAGCGGCTGTGACGAGCAGGACTCCGCTGGGCAGGCGGGCTCCCAAGCCGCGGATCACCTCGAGGGAAAAGAGGTCCGACCAATGGAGATCGTCGATGATGACGACGAGGTGTCGCTCCGTCGCGATCGCGTCCACCAGATCCCGGAGCGCCTCGACCAGCCGCGGAACATCATCGGGTTCCCCTCGATCGAGCCCACGGAGGTTCGCGTCTGGATCCAGCAGCGCGACCGCGGCCGACGAGGCCCCCTTGGCCCCACGCAGGCCGCGGAGGGCAGCGACCAGGTCGACCAACAGGCTCCGCGCCTGATCCCGAGCGCCGAGGACGGCCTTCGCCGTCGCAACCGACGCGCCCGCGGCTTCGGCGACGATGGCCACCTCGGCGAGGATCCTGGACTTGCCGATTCCGGCGCCTCCGACCACATGGACCCATCGTGAGGAACCCCGTTCAGTTTCGCGCCGAGCTGATGCCAACTTGGCCATGATCTCGGCTCGGCCAACCAGCGTCGAGCGCTCCGCTGTTTTGCCGATTCGTGCCAGGAGTTCGCGGGAGGCCGTTTCGGCCGGCACCTCCTCGTCAGCCAGGAATCGGTCAAACCGGCTCGCCTCCGTCAACAGCTCGGCCGGAGACCAGACCGTGGCGCCAAGATCGAGCACGGTGCGCCAGGCAGCCTGATTGGAGGAGTCGGCGTCCCGAAGTCGTTGGGCCAGGCGGAGGGCTTCGTCGACCCGGCCTGACTCGATCAACTCCGGCAACGCCCGCGAGCCGGCGTCGACGAAGCGCCGGCGGATGAACTCAGCTTCACGACTGATCCAATCTTCCAGCTCGATCCCGGCACCGAGTCGAAGGCCGAGGGCTCCGAACGGCCCCGTGTGAATGGCGACCGCGTCGACCCACCTTCCCGCCTTGGTCGCCGCCAGGAAGTCGTCTCTGTCGCTCGTAACGTGCGATGCCAGGGTTACGGTATCGCCGTCGGTTATCAGGATCTCATCGCCAAATCGTTGGCGAAGTTGCCAGAGGCACTGGCGGAGGGACTGCCGTGCTTGAGACTCGGAGACGTCGGACCAGAGCGTGGCGATCAGGTCCGAACGCGTGGCCGTTCGGGACGGGGCGCCGAGCAGGATGACGAGAAGAGCGAGCGGCTTTCCGGGACCGAGGGCGTCGGTCCCGGTCGATGGCGTAGCCGAAAAGCCGCCGAGCGTGATGATCCTGAGAGACTGGGGAGCCGGCATCAGCGGCCGGAAGGTATGGGCGAAGCGCGGTCCTGTCCATTCTGGACCGGCGCGCTCTGCCAACCACCCGGCCGAAGATCAGGCCTTGGTGAATCCCGCCGCCGTGGCCGTCTCCAGCGCCCGACCCAGCAAATCGATCCCGAGATCCAGTTCCTCGTCGCTCACCGTCAGCGGCGGGGCAATCCGGAACACGCCGCCCAGCCCGGGCAGCGTCACGATGTTCATGCTGAGGCCCAGATCCATGCAGGCCCGGGTGATCGCGGCGCCAAGTTCGGGCGCGGGGCGTTTCGACCCTCGATCCGCGACGATTTCCATGCCGAGCAGGAGCCCGCGCCCGCGGACGTCACCGATGCACTCGAATCGATCCTGCAGGCGGCGGAGGCCCGCCTCGAGCCGGGCGCCGGCCTGTCGCGCCCGTTCGGTCAAGCCGTCGCGGCGGACCACTTCCAGCACCTTGAGGCCGACCGCCGCTGGAAGGGGGTCGGATACGTGGGTGGTATAGAAGATGAAGCCCCGCTCGTGGCAGCGCTCCTCGACCTCCGCCGAACAGAGCACGGCGGAGAGCGGCAGCCCGGCACCGAGGGTCTTCGACAGGGTCAGGATGTCGGGGACCACGCCGTCGCGCTCGAACGCGAAGAGGTGGCCGGTGCGGCCCAGGCCGGTCTGCGCCTCGTCGAGGATCAGGAGCATGCCCCGCTCCTCGCACTTCCGCTTGAGCGCCGCGAGGTACCCCGGCGGCAGCTCGAGCACCCCGCCGGTGCTCAGGATCGGCTCGGCGATGAAAGCGGCCAGGCTGCCGCTCGACTGGCTGTCGATCAGATCGAACCCGTAGTCCAGCTCGGCCCGCCAGTCCGGCTGCCCGCCCCGCTCGAACCGCGCCCGGTAGGCGTTAGGCGCCGGAATCGCCAGCGAGCCAACCGCCGCCGGGCCGTAGCCCCGCCGACCGGCGGAGTAGGTCGCGGAAGCGGCGCCGCCGGTCACCCCGTGCCACGACTGGGCAAAGCCGACCACTTCGAACTTGCCGGTATAGAGCTTGGCCATCTTGATGGCGGCTTCGTTCGACTCGCCCCCCGTGCTGAGGAGCAGGACCCGATCGAGCCCCGCCGGCGTCGCCTCGGCCAGGCCGCGGGCCAGGTCGACCACCGGCCGCGACAGCATCCCGCTGAAGAGGTGATCGAGGTTGGCCGCGTGGTCGGCCACGACCGCGGCGATTTCCGGGTGACCGTGCCCCAGCAGCGAACTCATCTGGCCCGACGTGAAGTCGAGGATGGCGCGGCCGTCCGCGTCGTACACATAGCTCCCCCGGGCCCGTTCGATGATCAACGGCTCGAATCGACCGCCGTAGCGAATCAGGTGACGGCGGGCGTCGTTCCAGAACTGGGGATCGGCGTTTCGAGACACGGAACCTCCGGCCGGGTCGAGGGCGAGGCGGCGATGCTGGCGTCTGAATTACCGGAAGATCGGGCCAAACACAAGCGGGGCTAATGGCGTTTATTGAAAGTATTTGCGATACTTATGCCATGGACCACCTCGACCTCGATCTCCTCCGGACGTTTGCCGTCATCGCCGAAACCGGCGCCCTGAGTCGCGCCGCTGTCCGCGTCGGCCGAACCCAGGCGGCCATCAGCCTGCAGGTCAAACGACTCGAACAGATCGTTTCCCAGACACTGCTCGATCGGAGCGGACGGGGCGTCACCCTCACACCGCAGGGAACCCGGCTCCTGGCCCACGCGCAGCGGATCCTCCGGTACCACGATGAAGCCCTGGCGGAACTGTCCGGCAAGGGACTGACCGGGACGATCCGGTTCGGCTGTCCGGACGACTATGCCGTCGTCCTGCTGCCGCAGCTGCTCCGCGGGTTTGCCCGGGAACATCCCGAGGTCCTGGTGGAGGTGTACTGCGGCCACACCCCGCGCCTGCTCGAGCGCCTCGAGCGGCACGCGCTCGATCTGGCGCTGACGTCGTTCGGCGAACAGGAGAAGAACGCGGCGATCATCCGGTGGGAACCGCTGGTCTGGGTCGGATCGGTGGGATCGAACGCGGCCAATCTCGATCCGCTCCGGCTGGCGCTCTCCGATCCCGACACGCTGGATCATCGAGCCGCGCGCCGCAGCCTCGAGGCGGTGGGGCGGTCGTATCGGCTGGCCTACGCGAGCGCCAGCCTGGCGGGACTCACCGCGGTGGTGCGCTCCGGACAGGCCATCGCGGTCCTGACCCGCACGGCGGTGCCGGAGGACCTGCGGATCCTGCCGCCGGAAACCGGACTCCCGCCGCTGCCCCAGGTGGGCATCGCACTCACCGTGGACAGCCCGGAGCCGGCGGCGGTGGTCAGCGCCTTTGCGGAGTACGTCCGGATGGCGCTGCCGACTCTGTAGCCCGATGCCCAGCACCGGAACCGGACCGACCCTGATCTTCGTGGCGCCGTGGGAAAACTCCCGGGCCGTGGCCCAGGTGCCCCGCCAGCCGGACCCCGACATCGTGGTGTGCTTCATCGAAGCGGTGGACAAAGGATCGGCCCTGCCCTGGCACCGCCAGAAACTGGTGCTGGTGCTGAGCGCCATGCGCCACTTTGCCGACGCGCTGACCGCCGCGGGATACCGGGTCGACCATGCTCGCGCCCCCAGCTACGAGGCGGGACTCGTGGCCGCGGCGCGGCGCCATGGCGTCGTTCGCGTGGTGGCCACCGAAGGCCGCGAGTGGGAAATGACCCAGGCCCTGACCCGGGCCGACTCGGAGCTCCGCGCCATCGGCGTTCCCCTCGAACTCCGTCCCGACCGCGGATTCCTCGCCACGCGCGATGAGTTTTCCCGCTGGGCCCGGGGCCGGAAGGAACTCCGGATGGAGTTCTTCTATCGGGAAATGCGCCGAAAGCACCGGATCCTGCTCGAGCCCGACGGCAAGCCCTGTGGCGGCGCCTGGAACTTCGACGCGGACAACCGAAAGCCCTGGCCCCGGACCAAGCCGGTTCCCGAGCGGATGACGTTCCCGCCCGACGAGACGACCCGGGCCATCATGGCCCGAGTGGAGCGATGGCGCGGCCGCTGGGCGTCGACCGAGGGGTTTTCCCTGCCGGTCACCCGCGCCGACGCGAAAGCGCTGCTCGAGCGGTTCGTCACCGAGAGACTGCCGGAGTTCGGCCCGTACGAGGACGCCATGCGGCACGGCCAGCCGGACCTGCTCCATTCCGCGCTCGCGTCGGCCCTCAACGTGGGCCTGCTACATCCCCGCGAAGTGGTCGAGCGCGCGGAGCGGGCGTATCGCGCCGGACTGGTGAGCCTGCCGAGCGCGGAGGGCTTCATCCGCCAGGTGCTGGGCTGGCGCGAGTATGTCCGCGGCATCTACTGGCACCTGATGCCCGGCCTGCGGGACGCCAACGCGCTCGACGCCTGGCTCCCGCTCCCGCGCTGGTTCTGGGCCCCCGACGGGGAGCCCTACGCCGACACCCCAGCCGGCGCCCCCTGCGACCTCCGCTGTCTGGCCGACACGATCCGCCTGGTGCGCGACACCGGCCGGGTCCACCACATCCCCCGCCTCATGGTGCAGGCCAACTTCGCCACGCTCCTGGGCGTCACGCCGGCGGCGCTCAACCGCTGGTTCTGGGCCGCCTTTACCGACGCCTACGAATGGGTGACGCTGCCTAACGTTGCCGGCATGGCCACCTGGGGCGACGGAGGCGTGATGGCGTCGAAGCCCTACGTGGCGAGCGGCGCCTACGTCAACCGGATGAGCGACTACTGCGCCGGCTGCCGCTACGACGTGACCGCCCGCAGCGGCGCCGACGCCTGCCCGTTCAATCTGCTGTATTGGGACTTTCTGGCCCGCCATCGCGACCGGTTCGCCACCCACCCGCGGATGGCCATGATGATCCGCAATCTCGATCGGATCCCCGCGCCGGAACTGGCCGAAATCCGTCGCGGGGCCGCCGCGTTCCGAGGATCGCTGGCCTACGACGGCCCGGACCCCGGGGGCCAACCCCCAGCCTGACCCCCCGGGGAGCCTCAAGTTGCAACGTTTTCCCCCGTTTCAACGTCCGATGTCATCATGGCGACCCCGCCGCTCCGACGCTCCTGGCCCGTCACCCTGCCCGCCCCCCAGGGCGCCGGGTTGCTTGGCCTCGCGTTGGTCGGCGGGTTCATCCTCGTCACCGCCCTGCCCGGCGCCCTCGACCAGCTCACCCTGACCCGGTCCGAGGTGGCCCTCCGTCCCTGGACGGTGCTGACCTACCCGTTTGCCCACGGCGGGTTGCTCCCGCTCTCGCTCGATCTGATCGCCCTGTTGCTGCTGGCCCCCGGGCTCGAGCGCGAGGTCGGTGGCGCTCGCCTTCTGGGCTGGTTCCTCGGGGGCACCTTGGCCGGCGCGGCCCTCTCGCTCCTCCTCTCCCCGGGACCCCTGCTCGGAACCGGCCCCGCCCTCGCCGCCGTGGCGTTCGCCTCGGCGCGGGGAGGATCGGATCCGGCGGCCCGCCCCGCGGCCCGGGCATGGCTCGGGATCGTTCTCGCGATCGCCGCGCTGCTGCCTTGGGCCACCACCAACCCGGATGGGACGGTCCGCGTGGTCCTGATCGCGGCGTTGATCGGGGCCGGTCTGGCCATGACTCGGTCGCGAAAGCCGGCCCGGGTCGAGCGTCGGGTCGAACTTCCCAACTCGCATTTCAATCCGCCCGGTGTCCATCACGAAGTCCGGATGACGACACCCTGGGACGTGATCGACGTCGACAGCCTCCACGAGGTCAACCGCGAAGGCGTCGAGATTCTCCTCCGTCGCGCCCGGGAACTCGGACCCACCCACCTGAGCCCCGCGGATCGGGAGTTGCTCGATCGGATGGCCACCGCGGCTCGGCTGACGGCCGAACGATCGCGCGACCGGTAAGCCCCCTCCCCTTTGGCGGCGGCGCTCACGCCGCGCCGCCGTCCGGTGTCCTTCTGGAGACGTGACCGTCACTCCAACCGACGAACAGCTGGTTCACGCCACGCTGGCCGGAGATCAGGCGAGCTTTGCCCTGCTGGTCCACCGGTATCGCCGGGCGGCCCTGGCTCGGGCCTTGGCCGTCGTCGCCGATGACGCCGAGGCGGAGGACGTGGCCCAGGAAGCGTTCATCCAGGCGTACACCGAGTTGGCCACCTGCCGCGACCCGGCCCGGTTCGGCCCGTGGCTGCTGACCAGCGTCCGGCGGCGCGCGCTCAATCGGATCCGATCGATCCAGCGCCGACGGGCAGTGGCGCTCGACGACACGGTGCCGGCCACGGCCGAGCCGGCCGGCGAGCTGGATCGACGCGAACTCCGCGGCCGCCTCCATCGGGCCCTGGCCCAGCTCTCCCTGATCCAGCGGGAAGTGGTTCTGCTGGCCGACCTGGAGCACTGGTCTCACGCCGAAATCGCGGCTGGTCTCGGAATCTCGGTCCTGATGTCCCGGCGCCATCTGTCCGACGCCCGCCGAAAACTGCGCACCCTGCTCGATACCCCGTCCCCGTGAATCCCGGAGCGATGCCATGACGGACGAACCTCTCGACCTGACCCCGCTCGACCCGGACCGCGATGACGGCGCCGCGGATCGGTTCGTCGCCGGCGTCATGAACCGGATCGCCGCCCGTCCCGATCCTCATCCAGTCAGCATCGGACCGCTCTGGGGAGCGGCTTCGTTCGCGACCCCGATCGCGCTGGCGGCCACCGTCATCCTGACCATCGCCGCAATGGCGCTGTCGCGCCGGAACGGGCCGGCCGCGCCCGAGACGGTGGCCGAATCGATCGGGGTACCCGGGGAGTTTCGGGGCTCGCTGGCGGCAAACGCCACGGTCTCGGGGGGAGAGCGACGATGACGAGTCCGGTCTCGCGGGCCCGGTGGCTCGGTCTCGGCCTGGTCGGACTAGCCTTCGGCGCGGGGTTGCTCTCCGGCCTGGCTCTCGGACGGAGGCCGGCCGACGGCGTCCAGATCACGGTAACGGCCACCGATCGGATCCCGAGGGAACTCGAACGGCTCGGCCTGTCCGACCCTCAGCGCGACGCGATCCGGGCCGCGCTGGCTCGCGGCCGGCCCCGGGTGTTCCGAGTGCTGCGGGAGTTCGATCCGCGGATGCAGGCCGCCCTCGATTCCACCGAGGCCGAGGTCGCCGCCATTCTCGACTCGGCGCAACGGACTCGGTGGGAGGCGGAGCGGCGCGAGCGGATGCGGCGCGACACCGTGATCATCCAGGATGGTCCCGGGCGGTAGGGCGCCGGCCCGCTACCGTCGGCCCGCCTCCAGCGCAAAACCCTGGACCCGGAACGGCGCCGCGGGTTCGAACGTCAGCGTCAGGACGAGCGGTCCGTCCTTGGCCGACGCGACGGCGACGTCGATGGCCGAGGCGGTGACCCTAACGACCCGCACGAAACGAAGCGGGCCGGTGGTGTCGTACCACGTCTCGAACTGACCGGCGCGCTCCTCGATGGTGCGGTCCGCGCGAGGGACCGCGTGCTCGGTCAGGAAGGCCGCCATGGCCGGTCCGGTGCCCTTCGAATACGCCGCCAGGAACGCCGCCGTCCGGCGGCCCAGCTGGTTGTCGGGCAAACGGTCGGCGCCCGCGGGCGGGTTCGACGGCGCAGCCGCGGGTGGATCGTCATCGGTGGCCAGCGTCACCTCGAGCGGTTTGTCGAGACCGACGATGATGCCCATCGCCCGGAAATGGACGTCGGTGGCGGCCGGTCCGTCCTGATTGGCCAGCACCACCAGGTCGATGTCGTGATCCGGGAAGGACACGAACTCGGCGTTGGCGCCGGGAATCCCGCCGTTGTGGCCCACGTGCCGCCAGCCGTTCATCGTGCCGTCGCCAAAGCCGAACGCGTACTTGATGCCCGGGCCCATCGGAACCTGTCCGGTCGTGAACTGCCTCACCCGGTCCATGCCCACCAGCTTGCCGCCCCAGAGGGCCCTTCCGAACGCCACCATGTCGAGCGCGCTGGCAAACGCGCCGCCGGCGGGAGAGGATCGCGGCTCGATCATCTCCCAGTTCGGGCGCGCCTCGCCTCCTGCCCGCGGGGCGGCGTACCCGGTGGCCACGTCGGCCGGCGGCCGGCGGGCGTCGATGAAGGCATCGTTGCGTGGAGCGAATCGGGCCAGGACCTGGGTCCGCATGTACTCGTAGTACGACATCTTGGCGACCCGCTCGATGATCAGGCCGAGAAGCGCAAAGCCGGCATTGCTGTAGCCCATCCGGCTTCCGGGCTCGAACGCCAGCGAGTCCCGGATGAAGAACGGGAGGAAGTCGGCCATCGAGTCGACGTAGGTCCGGTCGCGGAGGAACCCGTTCTGGAAATAGGACCCGAGGCCGGAGGTATGGGTCAGCAGGTGGCGGATCGTGACCCGCTCCCGAACCGCCGCGTTCGGCAGATCGGGAAGGTACCGGCCGACCGGGGCCTCGACGTCGATCGCGCCTCGTTCCGCCAGTTGGGCAATCGCGATGGCCGTCCACATCTTGTTGGCCGAGCCGAGGTTGAACCGGGTCTCGAGGGTGTTGGCGACACCCCGCGCTCGATCGGCCATCCCGTACACGGCCGAGAAGATCGGCGTGCCCCGGCGGGCCACCAGAACCACCCCCGAGAATCGGCCCGAAGCGGCGCGTTGATCGAGGTAGGGTCGCAGCTCCTTCTCGAGCCGGAGGCTGAGCGAGTCAGCGGAGGTGGCGGCGGTGACAAGCAGCAGGGCAAGGGCGAGCGGAGTCATGGGATACCCGAATCGAGGGCTCTGGAGGAGTCGACGTCGTCCATTAGGACACCGAACCCGGCCAGAACGTGAACCCGGGTCGACGACGGCCGATGTATCTTGCGCCGGCCCGACTTCTCCAAGGGTGACCATGAAGCGCGTGCTCAAGATGATCGGCCTCGGGGTCCTGGCCCTGCTCACGATCGCAGTCGTGGCCGGTGCCATCTGGGAGCGGATTGCCCAGCGGGGCGCCGCCCGGGAGTTCCCGCCCACGGGGCAGCTCGTCGACATCGGCGGCCGGCGGATCCATCTCGATTGCCGAGGCAGCGGTTCTCCCACGGTCGTCCTGATCCACGGGCTCGACATCGGGGGCGCCCTGAGTTGGACCGCCGTGCACGACTCGATCGCCCGGACGACCCGCACCTGCGGGTACTCCCGCGCCGGGATCATGTGGAGCGACCCGACCCCCGCGTTTACGGCCACGGGCATCGTCGAGGATCTCCACGCCGCGTTGACCGCTGCCGGCGAACGCGCCCCGCTCGTCCTGGTAGGCCATTCGCTCGGCGGGCCAATCAACCTGCTCTACACCAAGCGCTACCCCGACGAGGTGGCCGGACTCGTGATGGTCGACGCCTCGCATCCCGAGCAGTTCATCCGGTTCGAGAAGATCGGGATCACCACCGAGAGCGCCGCCCTCAAGGTCCTCGAGGTGGCGGCCGCGCTGTCCTGGACCGGCATCGGGCGCCTCATGACCGGTCAGATCAAGGGGATGCCGAACCAGGGCATGGACGCGGTCCTGGCGCAGCGGGCCTGGGCACCGCGCTCCATCCGCGGGGCCATCGCCGAAATGAAGGCTCTCCCCGCCATCTTTGCCGAGGCCGCGGCAGCCCGCGAACTCGGCGATCGGCCGCTGGTCGTGCTGACCGCCATGAAGCCGATGTCGCCCGCGGAGCTCAAGGCGGCCGGGTTCACCGAGGAGCAGGCGCGGGGTCAGAAGGAGATGTGGCTCGCCATGCACCAGGAGGAGGCGGGCTGGTCGACCGCGGGACGGCAGGTCGTCGTACCCGACGCCTCACACTACATCCAGTTCGATCGACCGGATCTGGTCATCGCGGCCGTGCTCGAAGTGGTGGGCGCCGTCCGGGCCGCGAGCCACTGACGGACGCACCACCAAAGGCGTCCCGCCTCGCTCAGGGCGTCCGGCCTCGGGCCGGGACCAGCGGCAACAGGATGTGCGACGGATGGTCCGGCCCATGGTGGATCGTCTGCCGCGCCACCAGCGCTTCGGCCCACGAAACGGTCGCGAGATTGTCGGCCCCGCTGTTGAGGTTGGGCAGGTAGTACGGCGACCAGCTCGACGAGATCTCCACCCGGATCCGATGACCCCGCTGGAACAGGTTGGCGGTGCCCCGCCAGAACCTGATCGTGTACTGATAGACCTTCCCGGGCTCGATGGTGCCGAGCCTGGCGCCGTTGAACCGCCCCTCGTTGACGCCGTCGCGGTTGCGCGCCCGGATCGCCCCCTCGGCCAGGAACAGCGCGCGCCCGTCGGGATGCACATCCACCAGCCGGACGAACCAGTCGGTGTCACGGGCCGAGGTTGCCGCGTGGAGCGTGGCCTCGATCGGTCCGATGACCTCGACGGGCTCGTCCAGCGGTGGTGTCTGATATACCAGGACGTCCGACCGGGCCGCGGACTGTCTGGTATCGAGGGCGCCGTCGATGTGCCCGTTGTGGCCCGGGTACGGATCGAACGGATCGGGGGTCGGATCGCGCGGGTCGTAGACGTAGTGGTCGGCGCCGGCCGTCGACGGCGGCGTGGTGGTGAGGAAGCCCTGCCCCGACGCGGAGTTGGCTGGTCCGACGGAGGAGAGGTAGAACCGCGTCGGCCTGGCCTGCGGCAGCGGCCAATCGGCCTCGGCATGCCACCGGTTTTCTCCCATGACGAACACGTAGACCGGGGGATCCCGCTCGACCCCGTTGTCGATGCCTTTCAGGTGGCGGTCGAACCATCGCGCGGTGTAGCCGCGCACGTCGATGACCGCGTCAGGACCATAGTCGATGCCGCCCACGACTCGTTGATTGATCCCGTGGGCCCACGGACCGATGACGATCGTGGGCCGGCGGGCGGCCGGGGTGGCCCCATGTCGCTTCAGGCCGAGATAGTTCATCGGAGTGCCGGGGTGATTGGCGTCGAACCAGCCGCTCATCGCGAGCGTCGGCACCGTCACCCGAGACCAGTTGGCCTGTCCCTGATAGGCAATGGCCTTCCAGAGTGAGTCGGTCGAGCGATTCCGTCCGTACATCTGCCCGACCCACGCCGCCGTCGCGTTGCCGCGGCGCGCGTTGATGTCCGCGTAGGGCGGCCGCGTCAGATCGGCGCGGCGACTCGACCATCCCGCGTAGCCGCCGGTGTCCACGGTCTGGATCGTCCGCCCGGACATCATCGCGATCCAGTCCACCACCCAGCCGCCGACCAGAACGCCGTGCTGGTAGGGCCAGTTCTCGAACTGATCGGGTGGTGCCACCATCGGCGCGATGGCCGCAAGGTGGGGCGGCGCGGTGACGGCGGTCCACCACTGCGTCCAGCCCGAGTAGGATCCGCCGATCATCCCGACCTTGCCATTGGACCAGGGCTGGCGGGCCATCCACTCGACCAGGTCGTACCCGTCGGTCTTTTGGCGCGAATCGAAGGGATCGAACCTGCCGTCGGAGTCGTAGCGGCCCCGGGAGTCGGCGGCCACGACCACGTAGCCCCGCCGGGCGTACCAGCGCCCGTCGTCGCGTCGGCCGGTGTTGTCATAGGGGGTGATGCTCAGGATCCCGGGAAGTTTGCCCTCCGCGCCGCGCGGCGAGTAGATGTCGACCGAAAGCCGGACCCCGTCTCGCATCCGCACCATCACCCCCCGCCGCTCCTCCACCTCGTGGCGGGCCGGGGAGTAGGCCCCCGCGTCGGGGGCCTGGGCCGGGGCCTGCCGCGCCGGCAGCGCCAGCCCGGCCCCGATCAGCACCTGCCACCGGAGCATTCGGAACGGGGCGATCGTCATCGGGGAGACCTCGAGGCGGGTGGGAGTGGCGGAATGTGAGACCCGACCCGGGATCCGTCAATCAATCCGGGGCCGCTGTCACACCCCTGTCCTACCATTGGGCCCTATGGCCGATGGTGTCCCTGGAGGCGTCGGGGGGGCGTCCCCTCCACCCGCCCTGCCTTTCGAGATTCAGCGGCTGGTCGATCTGGTCGTCGGCCGGTTCGACGGCCACGACCCCCTGGCCGACGATCGGACCTTCGTCGAGCTGACCGACTGGCTCGCCGACCGGGCCGATGAACTCGGCGTGTTCGACCCGGACGAACCGACCATCAGCCCGATCATCCCCGAGGCCGAGACCGCCAACCTCTCCGACGAACTGCTGCTCGAGTCGCTCGACGACGCCGAGGATGTCCTGGTCGACGACGACCGGCGGGTGGCCTTCGTCACCGCCCACCTTCGCGACCTGGTCACCGGCGAGATCGCCGTCGACGGCGACTACCATCCCGCGTGCGGCATGGCCCAACTGCGGGCGTCGGACGGGAAGGTGGCGTGGGTGGCCTACGGAGTCCGCGGCTACTCGATTACCGGCATCGAAATCGACTGGTATGGACTGTTTGCCAGCCGGGATGCCTTCATCTCCTACCTGAAGCGCCGAGGCTGGTTGCTCGACCTCGAGGATGTCGAGCGCCTGTCGCGCGAACAGCGGCTCGCCCTCTGGGACCACGGCGGGTTCCAGGATCCGCCGGTCGGTCACTGAAGCCCACACCGCGTTGACGGCCCGGTCTCGGGCCGGTACCTTGGCGGCTGATCCACCCACCCAATTCGGAGCCATCATGCGAGCCCCCCGGGCCCGTCCGGCCACGGCTGGCGTTCAGCTGATCCGTCCCGTTCCTTCACCCCACTCGGAGTAGACCATGTTCGCTGTTCCGACTCGGATCGCCGCGGCCCTGTCCGGCCTCGCGGTCACTCTGGTCGCCACCGCCCCGGCGCAGACCCTGGCCGTCACCGGGGGCACCGTCATCGACGCCACCGGCCGCGCCCCGATCGCCGATGGCGTGGTCCTGATCCAGAACGGCCGGATCACCGCGGTCGGGCCGGCGGGTCAGGTCCAGGTCCCCGCCGCGGCCACCCGCGTCGATGCCCGCGGCAAGTACGTCATCCCCGGCCTGATGGACGCCAATCTCCACCTCTTCCTCAACGCCGATCTCGAGACCCTGGTCAAGTACGAGGACCGGCTCGACGAGATCGTCCTCGAGGCCGCCCAGATCGCGCTGCGGACCGGGCAGACGACCGTGTTCGACACCTGGGGTCCGCGAGCGGCGCTGGCGGCGGTCCGGGATCGGATCAACGCCGGCCAGGCGGTCGGGAGCCGGATCTACCTGGCGGGGAACATCATCGGGTTCACGGGGCCGTTAGGCGCCGACTTCCGCGCGATGTTCGCGCCGTCCGTCAGCAAGGCGTTCGTCAAGCGGATCAACGACACGTGGGAACAGGGCACCGGCCGGGAGCTGCTCTGGATGCCGCCCGACACCCTCCGCGCCGCCATCCGCAAGTACGCCGGCCTCGGGGTCGATTTCCTGAAGTACGGCGGCAGCGGGCACGTGGACATGAACTTCGCCGGCTTTTCCGAGCGGCAGCAGCGGGTCATCGTCGAGGAAGGGCACAAGGCGGGTCTGACGGTGCAGGCTCACGTCACCTCGCCGGAGTCGATCGACATGGCGGTCGAGGCCGGCGTCGACATCCTGACCCACGGCGACATCTCGGGCCCGGTCTACCCGATTCAGGACGAGACCATTCGGAAGATGGTGGCCCGAGGCACGTCGGTGTCGGTCCTGGCCGTCACCAAGCGCCACCGCGACGCGATGGCCAAGCACGTGCCGGGGGGCGTGCTGACGCCGTACATGACGGTGGCCGCCACCAACATCCGCAACATGGCCAAGGCCGGCGTCAAGCTGATGGTCTCGACCGATGCCGGCATCGAGCATCCCGTGCTGCTGGCCGAATCGCCCTCGCTCGCCGCCGACACCGTCGATGCCAGGGTCAAGCTCGGCGAGGGCCACTTCAACGCGCTGGTGGCGCTCGAGGAGGCGGGCGTGGCGCCGATGGAGGTGCTCAAGTCCGCCACCAGCAACGTGGCGCGAGCGTACCGGCTGGAGAAGGAAATCGGCACCCTCGAACCCGGCCGGCGGGGGGACCTGGTGATCCTCGACGCCAATCCGCTCGAGAGCGCCGCGAACTATCGGAAAATCCGGTCGGTCATCAAGGACGGGAAGGTCGTTGACCTGGGCGCGTTGCCCACGGCGCCGATCATCAGCTCGCAGAAGCCCCCGGCCCCCGCCCGGTGAGCGCCGTTCGCCGAGGGCGGGCCGCCGCGGGTGCGGCCCCCCTCGGCCGGGGCGGCGGCGGTCAGGCCACCGCGCGACGCACCGCGGCCCGGTAGCGCTCCGGGCTGACCACTTCGGCGTCGGACCCGTATTCGAGGACCCGGCGCACCAGCCAGGCCTCGCTGCTGGCGGGCAGGGTCACGATCACGCTCCCGTCGGGCTCCGCCCGCCAGGTCGGGTAGCGCTCCTTGACCCACCGGGCCACTTTCGGACTGAACCGGATTTCCACCCGATCGACCTGCTTCGGATCCACCCGGAAGAGATCGTCCGGGCGCTCGATCGGTTGGAAATCGGGTCTCGGCGTGAATCGGCCCGTCGCCCGCGCGGCGATGACGCGATCGAGGCGGAAGTGCCGCCAGTCGGCCGTGTGTTCGGACCAGCTGATCGCGTAGGTTCGGCCCCGGTACTCCACCACCTGATGCGGCTCGATGGTCCACTCGCTGGCGGCCACCTCACCCTCGCCGGCATACCAGAGCGCCACCATTTCTCGCGCGGCGGCGGCTCGGCGGACGACCTGGGCCGGATCCTCGACCGGCGCCTCGGGGGCGGTGCCCCCGGCGGCCGGTGCCCGCCGCGACCACAGCGCCGCGAACCGCGCCGCCAGCCCCTCGCCATCCGGATCCAGCGCCAGGGCGGCCTGGACGGCCACTCGCTCCTCCGGGCTGAACACCAGCGGCCGCCGGAACGGACCGGCGCTGGTCACCCCGACCTGATCACCCTGCTGCCAGACGGACAGGCTGAGCAACCACTCGGCGTCGGCGTGTTCCCCCAGCAACGTCAGGGTCCGAAGGTCGGCGCCGATCTGCTCCGGCGTCACCTCGAATCGGGATGCCAGGTCGCCTAACGACGGCGCCGGGCGACCCGCCCGTTCCGCCTCGGTCAGCTCCCCCACCAGTTGCACGATGCGCGTCAGTTGTTCTTCGGCCGTCATGGTCGTCCTCGTCAACCGCCTCCGTCGTCGTAGAGCGCCGCGACCTCGCGCCGGAGCTCGCCCAGCGCGGTCGCCACGGACTCCGGCGCCACCACCCGAGCCCGGTCGCCGAATGTCAGGACCCAGCGCAGGAACACCGCCCGATCCCGGACCGGGAATTCGAACATCAACGCGGCGCTCGGTCCCGCCTCGCCCACCGGTCGGCCCAGGCGCCGATTCTGGACCCAGTTCGACTCCGGGAACTCGAACCGGACGCGGACCGGAACCTCCTGACCCTCGCCGAGTTCCCACGGCGCCCGGCCCGCCCACGCCCGGACGTCGAACCCGTCCGGCACGGTCACCGGCTCGGCCGGCTCGAGGCGCTCCGCCCCCCGCATCCGATCGATCCGGCAAACCCGGATCCCACTCTCGCCCCGCACCCGCCCGACGCCGTACCACAGGCTCCATTGGAACAGCAGACCATAGGGCTCGACCGTCAGGGCCTCGTCAACATCCCGCTCCATCGAGTAGTACCGGAACCGAATCGCCACTCGATCCGCCAGCGCGCCCTGCCAGGTCGCCAAGGCGCGGCGACCCTCCTCCGGAATCGGCAACCCGAGGACCCGCTCGACTTCCTCGGCCGCGAGGGGCAGGTCGAACTCGAGCTTGCGTCGAGCCGCCTTGGCCGCGGTGGCGAGGGGATGGTCGCCCTGCTGCGCCAGCAACCGGGTGGCTCGATCGAGAACCTGGAGTTCCCGCGCCGAGAGCGTCATCCGGGCCAGGCCTCGATACGGTGCCTCGCGGGCTGGCCCCTCGGACAACTCGAAGTACGGGAGGTAGATCCCGGTCACCGCCAGGCGATAACCCACGGCCGGCTCGTTGCTGGCGTGGTTGGCGATCGGGACGGTCTCGATCTCGACGCCAAGTCGCTTGAGCTCGTCCTTGTCGCGCTCGAATTTCCGCCGCGCCGATTCGCCACCACCTTCGTAGCCCCGGATCTGGGCGAAGATCTGCTCCCGGGTGACGGCGAATCGGTGCTGAAGCAGATACGCCAAAAGGTCCAGCCATCGGGCCGTCTTGGTGGTCATCATGGGGCTTGGCTCCCCGCGTCACCCCTGGCAGGCGTCGCGGATTGATACAGAATGCGGCTCATGAATCAGGAGTTCAAGTTGGGAAAAAACCTTGCTTTTT
>JAEUJH010000487.1 GCA_016794825.1 Gemmatimonadota bacterium | reverse complement strand
TTCATGAGTCTCCTGCTCGGCGCCGCGTTCCTGGTGCTGATCATCGCCAGCGTCAACGTGGCCTCGATGCTCTCGGCTCGCGCCATTGCCCGACGGCGGGAAATGGCGCTCCGCACCGCGCTCGGCGCGGGCCGAGGCCGGCTGATTCGGCAATTGCTGACCGAGAGCATCGTGCTGTTCCTGCTCGGGGCGGGTGGCGGGGTGCTGGTCGCCTCGATGGTGACCGACGCGTTCGAGCGGATGCCTCTGCCAGCCGGTCCCGCCTTTGCCCTCGAGCTGTCGCCCGACCCGCGGATTCTCGTCTTCTCGATCCTGCTGGCCCTGCTCACCGGCCTGGCGTTCGGACTCGCTCCCGCCCTGCAGGGCGCGCAACACGACGTGACGATCCGGCTCCGGAGCGACACGGCGGCCGGCGGTAGACGCCGGTCAGGCGTGGCCAGCGCGCTGATCGTGGGCCAACTGGCGCTGTCGCTCGTGCTCCTGGTCGCGGCCGGTCTGTTCCTCCGAGCGCTCCAGACCGGCTCCCGGATCGATCCGGGATTCCGGGTCGACGGGGTGGTGATGACCGCGCTCGATCCGACGGCCTGGGGATACGACGACGGCAAGGGCCGGGCGTTCTACCGCGCGTTCCGTGAACGGCTGGCCGCGCTTCCCGGGGTGACGGCCGTCTCGGCCACCGGGGTCGTGCCGCTCGGGTTTGCCAGCAGCGGCATCCGGATCCGACTCGACGGCCAAGCCCGGACCGGTCCGAGGGACGGCATCCACGTCGAGGTCGCCGCGGTCGACCCGGGGTACTTCACCGTCCTCGAACTGCCGTTGGCCGCCGGACGCGAATTCGAAACCGGCGACGACGGCAGCGCCCCGCCGGTGATGATCATCAACGAGACGCTGGCCCGCCGGATCGCGCCGGACGGCCAGGTCCTCGGCGCGACGCTCACGGTCGGCGACCGCCGGATGACCATCGTCGGGATCGCGCGCGACGCCAAGTACGGATCGCTCGGCGAAGTGACGCCGCCGTTCGCCTACTTCCCGCTCGACCAGTGGTGGCGGAGCGATCAGACCATGCTGATCCGCTCCACCAACGAGGCCGCGGCACTCGCACCCGCAATCGCGGCGGCGCTCCACGCGATCGACCCGAGCCTTCCCCGACCGACCATCACCACGCTCCGGCGCGAGGCGGGCATCGTGCTCCTGCCCCAGCGGGTCGCGGCCACGGTCACCGGTGCGCTCGGCCTCGTCGGCCTCCTGATGGCGACGGTCGGCCTCTACGGCATCATCAGCTTTTCGGCCAACCGGCGGGTCCGGGAAATCGGGGTCCGAGTTGCCCTCGGCGCGAGCCGGCGCGACGTGGTGTCGTTGATCGTGCGCGACGGCGTCCGGCTGGCCGGCGCCGGCGTGGTGGTGGGGTTGCTGCTGGCCGCCGCCGTGACCCGGCTGCTCGGGCGGTTCCTGTTCGACCTGAGCCCGTTCGACCCGGTCACGTTCGCCGCCATGGCGGCGCTGTTCATCGGGGTGGCGTTGCTGGCGAGTTACCTGCCGGCCCGCCGGGCGGCCACCGCCGATCCGATGACCGCCCTGCGAGCCGACTGAACGAGGAAGAGGAGCCCCGCGGCTCTAGGGGCGAAGCCGGGCGCGGAGGCGGGGCGGCGGCCGGTCGTCGTCATCGTCGTCATCGTCGTCGTCGTCGCGGCCCTCCCGCCGGGAGCGTTCGAACAACCGCTCGAGCAGGCGGGCCACGACCCGACCCTGTCGGGTCTGCAGCTGGCGATGCCATTGCGCGTCGTCGTCGCGATCCCGGTCCAACTCGCGGTCCCAGTCGTCGGAGTCGAACCCGTCGCACTCGCTGTCGGGCGCGGTTCCCTCGAGGAAGACTTCCCGCTCGCCGCACCCCCACGACCAGCCGGACGAGCCACCGACCCGGGCCACCTCGATTCCCTGGGGCACCGGGAACGAGGCCCACCGATCCTCGGGCTCCGTCCGGTCGAGGAACCGGGCCACGATCGGCAGCGCGGCGTCGCCGCCGCTCAGGCCGATGCTCCGGCCATCGTCGAAGCCGACCCACGCGCCCACCACGATCGAGGGCGAGTACGCCACGAACCAGGCATCGCGCCACCCGTTCGAGGTCCCGGTCTTGCCGGCCAGGCTCCCGAACCGGTCGCTCATCGCCAGCCCTCGCCCGGTGCCCCGGGCAATGACGCCCTCGA
>JAEUJH010000461.1 GCA_016794825.1 Gemmatimonadota bacterium | reverse complement strand
GACGTTCATGCCCGGAAACTAACCCGGGCCGCCCGACGGGTTGAGTCCGGCGTGGGGCCGTCGATATTCTAATGAACCGCTCACGCTCGAGGCCCCGCTGGTTGGACCCCCCATCCCCGCTGGGCCCCCCACCGACGGATTTCGCCTGTCCGAGGTCATCTCGGCGCTGTCGTACGCGCTCGATCTGACGGAAGGTCAGCCGATGGGGCACGCCGTTCGGGCCTGCGTCGTCGGGATGAGGCTGGCGCACGAGCTGGGCATGTCACCCGCCGATCGATCCGACCTCTACTACGCGCTCCTCCTCAAGGACGCGGGGTGCTCGTCCAATGCCAGCCGGCTGTCGCAGCTGTTCGGCGCTGACGACCAGACCCTGAAGCACGACCACAAGCTGATCGACTGGACCCGACTCGTTCCGGCGGCCGGGTACGCGCTCCGCCATGCCGGCGGTCGCGGTGTGCTCGGGCGGCTCGGCCGGGTGGTCCGAATCGCCGCCTCGGCGGAACGGATCGGGCGGGAGATGATCGCCACCCGGTGCGAACGCGGTGCGGACATCGTCCAGATGATCGGGTTCGCGCCCGCCACCGCGGTGGCCATCCGGAACCTCGACGAGCATTGGGACGGGCGCGGTCACCCGCTCGGCCTCACCGGCGACCGGATCCCGCTCTTCGGACGGATCCTCGGCCTGGCCCAGACGTTCGAGGTGTTCCTCTCCGCTCGCGGTCCCGACGCCGCCTACCAGATGCTCGGTCGGCGGAGCGGCCGGTGGTTCGACCCGGAGCTGGTGCGGGCCATGCGGGCGTTCGAGGGCGAGACCGCCTTCTGGCGGATCCTCGCCACCGCCGAACCGCGGACCTTGGTCGAGGCGTACGAGCCGGAGGAACGGGTGCTCGCGGCCGACGAGGCCCGCGTCGACCAGGTCGCGGAAGCGTTCGCCGTCGTCATCGACGCCAAGTCGCCCTACACCTTCCATCACTCGAGCGGGGTGGCCGACATCGCGGTGGAGCTGGGGCGCCGGATGGGACTCGAGCCGGTGGCCCTCCGCGAACTCCGACGGGCGGCCCTCCTCCACGACATCGGCAAGCTCGGTGTGCCTAACACGGTGCTCGACAAGCCGGGCAAGCTGACCGAGGTCGAGTGGGAGGCCATGCGGCGACACCCGGCGTTCACCCACCAGATCCTGACCCGGATCGCCCGGTTTCGCGATCTGGCCGAGGTGGCCGCCTCGCATCATGAGCGACTCGACGGCACCGGATATCACCGCGGCCTCTCGGGACCGCAGCTCTCGCTGCCGGCTCGAATCCTGGCGGTGGCGGACGTCTGCGAGGCCCTGCAGGCCGAGCGGCCCTACCGAGGGCCGCTGCCGTGGGACGAGGTGCTGGGGATCATGGGTCGACTGGCGGGACCGGCGCTCTGTCCCGCGGTCTTCGAGGCGCTCGGACGCGCGCCGGTGGGTGGGGCTCGAAGCTGATCGGCGGGACGCGATCCGCGGCGGGGCGGGTCAGCCGCGGGCGGCTTCCCGCCATCCGATGTCGCGACGGAACTGCTTCCCGTCGAACTCGATCCGCTCGGCGGCGGCCCGGCTCACGGCCTGGGCTGCCGCGAACGTGGCCCCGACGCCGGTGACGGCCAGGACCCGGCCGCCGGCGGCCCGGAGGATGCCAGCGTCGTCCCGGCGGGTCCCGGCGTGGAAGACGAGGGCGCCGGTGGGGAGGTCGACGGGGATCGTGATGGCGGCGCCCTTCTGGGGCTCGTCGGGATAGCCGCGCGCCGCCAGCACCGTGGTGACCGCGGCGTTCGAGCTGATCGTCAGGTCGGGCAACCGGGCCCCGCGGGCGCACGCGTCGAGCGCCGCGACGAGACCGGTGGCGATCCGGGGCAGGATGACCTGGGTCTCCGGGTCGCCGAAGCGGCAGTTGAACTCGACCACCCAGGGATCGCCGTTTCGATCGATCATCAACCCGGCGTACAGCACCCCGGAAAACGGCGCGTCGCGACGAGCCAACTCGGCCAAGGTGGGGGCCAGCACCCGACTGACGACCTTGGCGCGGAGTTCCGGGGTGTCGAGGGCCACTGGGCTGTAGGCGCCCATCCCGCCGGTGTTGGGTCCTCGGTCGCCCTCGAGGAGCCGCTTGTGGTCCTGCGCGGGCGGCAGGATCGCCACGTCGCTGCCGTTGGTCAGGGCCAGGACCGACAACTCCTCGCCTTCGAGAAAGGCCTCCACGACCACGAGGTCGCCCGCCGCGCCGAACACTCGGGTCCCGAGCATGGCGCGCGCCGCGGCGGCCGCCTCGGCACGCGTGGCGCAGACCACGGCGCCCTTGCCGGCGGCCAGGCCACTCGCCTTGACGACCAGCGGTTCGGGATGGGCGTCGATGTACTGAAGCGCGAGCGCCAGGTCGGAGAAGGTCCGGCTCGAGGCGGTCGGCACTCCCGCCGCGGCCATGATGTCCTTCGACCACGCCTTCGAGGCTTCGATCTGCGCGGCGGGCCCGCCGGGCCCGAACGTGGGGATGCCCCGACTTCGGAGTCGATCGGCCAAGCCCAGCGCCAGCGGTCCTTCCGGCCCGACTACGACCAGATCCACGCGCTCCCGCGCGGCCAGATCGACCAGATCGGCGATGCCATCGGCGGGAATCGGGATGTTGGTGGCGAGGAGGGCGGTGCCGGCGTTGCCCGGCGCCGCCAGGAGGACGGCGTCGGGCTGTTCGCGTTTGAGGGCCCAGAGCAGCGCGTGCTCTCGGCCGCCACTACCGACGACGAGGAACTTCACGCGCCCGAGCGCGCCTTCGAAAACGCGTCCTTGGCCGCCTGGGCCGCCCGCTTGGCCGCGTCGGTTACGTGGCTCACCACTTCCTTGCCCGCGTCGGTGTAGTAGTTGCGCGCGGCCGCCAGATCGTCCTTGAGCGGGCGCTCCTTCTGTTCCTGGCCGCGGCGGACGTACTCGCCCCGGATGATCCGGTCGTAGTCGCCGGAGGTCATCCAGCCCTGGATCTCGGCGGCCCGCACCGTGTTCATCGGGTGGGTCAGGCCGAGGGTGTTGAGGACCTTGTAGACGATGTCGAGGCCCTCGTGGGTGTTGGCGTACTCGTTGGCCTGGACCATGAAGTCGTTCAGATCCATCTGGCCGGTTTCGAGAGCGCCGCGATAGCCGCCGGCCATCTTCATGAACAGCTGCTGCGCCGCCATGATGTTCTGGCTGCCGATCATCCCGGCCCGGTCGGCCGACAGTTCCGATTTCCGCGACCACTCGAGGACCGCGAGCTTGACCGGCAGGAGCGCGATCCCGGCCAGCATCGGCAGCGCGGCCAGGCTCACCATGAACAGGATCGCGGCGATCGTGTGGTAGAGCGCGTGCCCGCTCATCACGTGTCCCATTTCGTGCGCGATCAGGGCCCGCAGCTCCTCGTCGTCGAGCAGCTCGAGGGCCGCCGAGTGGAGCACGATGAACGGATCGTCGACCCCGTAGGCGCCGGCGTTGAAGACCGGGGTCTGCGAGACGTACATCTCGGGGGCCTTGGGCCAGTCGAAGGTGGTGCACACCTCGATCAGCAGCTGATGCGCGCGGGGATATTGCTTGGGCGTGACCCGCACCGAGTTGCCCTGGAACAGCAGCCGGATCCCGCGCTCACCGCCCAGGAGACCGATGACCTTGCGGACGACCTCGTCGAAGCCGGGCACCGCGCGCATGGCCTGGAGCGCGGCCCGATCGGCGGGATGTTCCCACGAAACCGGCGAAATCTGGGGCAGCGCCACTCGCGGGCGGGGGGCTGGAAGGCTCATGGACGGCTCGGGTTTGAGGTAGGCAACGTACGAGAAAGGTAGCCGATTGGTTCCGGCTACCCGATCGCCTGGTCCAGGTCCTCGATCAGATCCTCGACCTCCTCCACCCCGACCGACAACCGGACCAGGCTGTCGGTCAGGCCCATGGCTTCCCGCATGGCCACCGGGACGGACGCATGGGTCTGGGAGGCGGGGTGGCCGATCAGGCTCTCGACCCCGCCCAACGACTCGGCCAGGGAGAAGATCCGGGTGGCGCCGAGGATCCGGCGGGCCCGGTCCACGTCGCCGACGTCGAACGAGATCATCCCGCCGAATCCCCGCATCTGCCGCTTGGCCAGCTCGTGCTGCGGATGGGAGGGGAGCCCGGGGTAGTACAGTTTCTTGACCGCTTTGTGGGTCGAGAGCCACTCGGCGATCCGGCGGCCGTTCTGGTCGTGCCGCTGCATCCGGAGGGGCAGGGTCTTGGTGCCTCGAAGGGCCAGCCAGCAGTCCATCGGGCCGGGCACCGCGCCGCTCGCGTTCTGGAGGAACCCGAGCCGCTCGGCCAGATCCTCCCGCTTGGTGACCACGATCCCGCCCACCATGTCGCTGTGCCCGTTCAGGTACTTGGTGGTGGAGTGCATGACCAGGTCGGCGCCCAGTTCGAGGGGCCGCTGGAAGATCGGGCTGGCAAAGGTGTTGTCGACCGCAAACAGAAGACCGTGCGCCTGGCAGATGTCGCCGATGGCCTGCAGGTCGGCCAGGAACATCATCGGGTTGGTCGGGGTCTCGCAGTAGACCAGGCGGGTGGCCGGACGGAGCGCCGCCACGACGTTCTCGGCGTTGCGCATGTCGACGAACGAGAACGAGAGCCCCAGGTTCTCGTAGACCCGCACCATGAGCCGCATGGTGCCGCCGTATACGTTGTCGCCGCAGACGATGTGGTCGCCCGCCTTGAACAGCTTGAGGATCGCGTCGAGGGTCGCGAGCCCCGAACCGAAGGCGAAACCGAAATCGGCCCCCTCCAGGCTGGCCACGTTCCGCTCGAGGGCCTCCCGGGTCGGATTCTGGGTCCGGCCGTACTCGTACCCCTTGTTCAGTCCGAGCCCTTCCTGCCGATAGGTAGAAGTCTGATAGATCGGGGGCATGATGGCCCCGGCGTTCTGATCGTCGATCCGGCCGGCATGGATGGCCCGGGTCCCGAGCCGATGGGTTTTGTCTTCGCTGCGCAGTCGGGTCATGGCTTTTGCTTATAGGAGGCGCAGCAATTAACTGTCAGGGCCAACGTCCGGCAAGTTCGCGTTGTGGAAGTCATTAAGGGATAATACTTTAGGAACCATGGTTCTGGATTCGCAGGGGCGGCCCGCCCGCCCCGCCGATGTGCCTCGGGCGCTGGTCGTCGACGACGATCTGCAAGTCCGGAAGACCCTTTGCCGGGTCCTCCGGGCGCTCGGGGTCAGCCCGGCGGAGGCGGGAAACGGGCGGGACGCCCTGGCGACCCTGGAAGAACTCGGGGAAGTCCCTCTCCTCATCAGCGACATCTACATGCCCGAAATGGACGGGATGACGCTGCTCAAGGAGGTCCGGCGCCGGTATCCCGACACCGCCGTCCTGATGCTCACCGGCGTGGCGGAGGTGACCACGGCGGTCGAATCGCTCCAGCAGGGGGCCGTCGACTACCTCGCCAAGCCGATCCTGATCGAAGAATTCCGGGCCCGTGTCGAAAACGCCCTCGAAAAGCGTCGTCTGGTACTCGAGAATCGCTATCTGCAGCAGAGCTACCAGGAACGCCTCGAGGCCCAATTGCGCGAGCTCGACCTCAAGAACAAGGAGCAGTTCCTCGGCCAGGTCCAGATGGCCGTCCGGATGCTCGAAAAGAAGGACGTGTACACCCGCGGCCA
>JAEUJH010000453.1 GCA_016794825.1 Gemmatimonadota bacterium | reverse complement strand
GCACCCGGGCCACGGACCGGCGGTGAGCCGGCGTGGATCGAGCCGGAGCGCCGGCTCGGCGGGCCCCACTCGATCGCGGCCGCCGCCCGGCCCGCGGGGGTGCTTGCCTGAACGGGTCCGATCGCTGCGGCCCCCCCCATTTGGGGTGGCCGCGGGGCGCGCCGCCAGCGGTCGGACCGACCGCCGCGCCGGGTGGCTCGTCGGGATGGCGGCCGGCCCGGCGAGCACTGCCGTGATGGTGCCCGGGCGAGGACGCGCGCGATGCTGGCCGCCGGCCCCCTTCCACGGACCGCCGCGCACGTAGTTCACATCATTTATGAACGGGAGGTGGTTCCGGCGGCCTAACAAGTGTTGTGCAGCAGACGGCCGCCCGGGGCTCCGCCTTGCCAAGCGGCTGCCGCGCCCCCGATGTTGATCGAGGATGGCGCGGCCGCTCGGCTCCCCGCCGTGGCCGCATTTGAGGACGATCCGTCGGGCAGCCACCTGATCCCCGGAAGGGCCTGTGACGATCCATCTCTCGCTCTTAGATGACGCTCGACCGAGCCTTGTCGAGGCACTTCGCGCCTACCAGGGCCAGGTCGCGACGGAAGCTGCAGCGCGTGACCCGCGCCGCATCGCCCAGGCGATCACTCAATTGCATATCGGCCTCGAGAAGGGCTTCAAACACAGACTTGGGCAAATCGACCAAGCACTCCCCGTCGCGAGACTCAGCGGCGGGGATCTCCAAAAACTACGGAAACTCCAGCTCGAGCAGGGCGCGCCAACGCTGCTATCCGTGAGGACGCGCGTAGACACGCATGGCCTGAGCGGACTCCTGCACATCCTCACCGACATCCTGTCGCCGTCCTTGGTGCCCGGAATCCTCGACCAGTTTATCCAGCATTGTGTTGACTTGGTGGCACTACGAAACCAACATGTTCACGCTGAGTTGTTCGGCAGTAGCGACGAGATTCTGGCGGTGATAACGAGACTCCTTTCCCGCCTTCGCCCGGTTCTACAGGCAATTCATCCGCAGCTACTTGCGGCACTAAGAGAGGACTACAATCAGCTTGATGCCTATCTGACTGGCATAGAGAACGACGTCGATGGAGCGTGGCACGTCCTGACGGAATACGTCACCGCCCAAGGCGCCATCGATATCGAGGTTACGTGCTTTGTGACCCTGCCTTCGGACGGTGGCGCGACTCAGTTCTCCCTTGCCGGAGCGGGCCTCATCGGGAATAGCCTAAGCGCCCGCGCCCTGTTGCCGCCTGGGGGAGCGAAGGGGCTATTTGCGCGGCCACTTGCGCCCGGAGACGCTCGGTTCTGGGATCTTTCCCAGAAGCAAGCGTTGATTCGCCCGCAGGAGGGTCTGCTCGCGCTGTTCGCGCAACCCGTCCCAGAGATTGGAAACCTTGGAGCGCGAGGATTCATCCCGACCGAGGACGGCATGGTTTCATTGGTTGGCCTGTCAAGCCGAGTCTTCGTTTCGGTTCCTGGAGAAAAGCCATCATTTATTGCGGCGAACGCACGAATCGACTCATCGGACGTAACGTTCATTGCGAATCAAGAGGGTGGCAGCATCGTAGGCCGTCTATCATCCGGAGCGGTGCTCGGAGGGGCCGCCAAGGCGGCCAGCCTTGCCTTTCAGGGGACTCTATTTCTAGACGCGGAGTTCGTCTACACGCAGGCAGTGGAACATGCCCCACTGGGCTCCACTGTTCGGTCGCTAAAGGGAACGCTCACTTTGCGCGGAATCCCAGCCACTGCCACTAGCGCGACTGCCGCCCAACCCGGGCATGAACCAACCGGCGCGGCCGCAGAGTCCGAACAAAGCTAGCCCGCTGTCGGCCGCCCCGCAGGTTATGCCCTCGACGTTTGGCTGCATGAGCGACCCCAACTCGACTTGCCACTCAAGGCAACCGGACTACATCACCAACCGACCGCGCGGCTCTCCCGACGGACCGTCGCCCCAAGGGCGCTTCACTGCTCACGCCTGGTTCCACTGGGCCGCAAACCCGAGCGCCGCGGCGAGGGCCTTCCGGTTGGGAATCTGCCCCAGCAGATCCACGTATAAGGGCAGGCTCCCCCGCACTCTCACCCAGGCTCGCGGGGCATACCACCGCCGACCAACCCGCCCACGAGCATAGAGGTAGACCTTGCCGGGACCGAGCCGCTCGCGGGGAAGAGATCGCCACCAGAACAAGAGCGACTCGGCGCTGATCCGATCACCGTCGAGTCGGTCGATGGCGACCACGACCACCAACCCGAAGAACAGTCCGGGCGCCCACAGGGGGAGCCCGACCAGTATCAACACAGGGGATCCCAACCGAACCCCAGCCGCGGTGAGGAAGGCCCCGGCAGCGAGGCCTAGACCAATCAACACCCGCCAGACCCACGCCATCGCGCCGTACCGGTAGAGGACCATGCCGAGAAACGCGAGAATCGGCGGCCATCTGGCTCACGCCTCACTAACCCAGGGCGGCCATGAACGCGGCCGCAAGCGCGTCAGCCGAAGACCGGTTGAGTGTCTCGTTGGTAGCGACGAGAAAGGCCCCGCCCGCGTTGGGCGCGCCGAGGGCCACGTCCCGGGCGGCAAGCCGCTGCCGGAAGGCCTCCGGCGCACCGGTGCGCGGGGTGACCAGCACCAGGTTGGTCCCGGTCGCCGACCGGTCGATCCCGAACCGCCCATCAGCCCCAAGCCGCGAGAACAGCCCCTCCGCCACCGCCACCGCCCGCCGATACCGCTCACTGAACCCATCGAGATAGTGCAACGCCAGCGCCGCCGCCGGCCACGCCTGCGCCAGGCTGCCCCCGAACATCCGCCGCGTGTGGTACATCCCATCGAGCAGGTCGCGCGGGCCCGCCAGGATCGCGCCAAAGGGCGCGTTGAAGTACTTGTAGAGCGACACGTACACGGTGTCGAACGGCCGCGCGTAGTCGGCGACCGGGCGGGCGGCATGCGCCGCCTCCAGGAAGAGGCGGGCGCCGTCGAGATGAAGGAGAATCCCCTCCTTCCGCGCGAGCGCGATGATGCCGTTCAGCGCGGCCGGGTCGAAGACCTGGCCGAGCATCCGGCGCACCGGCGATTCGATCGACACCACCTCGATCGGCGTCGCCACCCGCCCCGTCGTGTTCTTCTTGAGGAGGGCCGCCAGGTCGTCGGCGCTGAAGGAGGCGCGGCCCGGGGCGAGGGGCATCAGGGTCACCCCGCTCAGCGTCTGGACGCAATCGCCCGAATCGAGATACACGTGGCTCTCCGCCTGCACCACCGCCCGACCCCGCCGGGGCGCCAGGGCGCGGACCGCGATCTGGTTGGCGAGGGTGCCGGTCGGGAAGAAGACAGCGCGCTCCTTGCCCAGCAGCGCGGCCATCCGCGATTCGAGTTCCTCGACGACGCCTCCCAGGATGTAGGAGTCCGCGTTGACGCCGGCGCCCTCGGCGAGGCGGGCCAACACGTGGGCGCTCTGCGAGGGCGTAAGGCTCAAGCCGTCGCCGGTCAGGCGGACTACGCGGTCCTTTGCGGGGTCATCAGTGGGCGCGCCGGACTGGCGCGCCCGCAGGGAGGGAACCGGCCACGCCGAGGGCGACGCGGCAAGGGTGCCAGCGACGCCCAGGCGGAGGGCGCTTCGTCGGTCGATCGGTTGCGTCATGGTCTACCCATCGAGGCACACGGTTGCATCGACAACCGGACGCGGGCGGCATCCCTCGCCCGCCCCGCCACCGCAAAGCTCGGCGGCCACACGAGCGGCTCCTGGTACTGCGGGTTGTGCTGGCTCCACCGAGCCGACTCGCCGCCCTCCAGCTAGGGCGCTTTCTGCTCCTCGAGAGCGGCCACATCAGCGAGGTCTTTCGGGCGCCCGGCCGCCCGCTTGTTCCTGATCAGGTCCGCGCGACCCAGGAAGGGTATCGGTCGGCCGCGCACCGGGCCTTCCACCCGCCGCGA
>JAEUJH010000358.1 GCA_016794825.1 Gemmatimonadota bacterium | reverse complement strand
TCGATCAAATCCGACCCCCGGTGGACGCCGACGACCCAGTTCGCCGAAATCCGCCTGATCGAACCCGCCAAGCCGGAGATTCTCGGATGGCGGCCGGGCCAGGCCGTCGGACGGCGAACGCTCTCGATCCTGAACGATCCGCGCGCCGGCAAGACCAGCGAGGTGACCGTCGACCTCCAAAGCGGCGCGATCGCCGAGTGGCGCGAGGTTCCGGGCGGACAGACCTGGATTACCCGCTGGTCCACCGACAACGACGTGGCCACCGAGATCCTCCGCGCCGAACCGCGCTGGGTGGCCGCCCTGACCCGCCGCGGACTCCGACCCGATCAGGTGACGATGCTGGCCGCCCCGGCGGAGGGTTATCTCCCGTTCGAACGGGACGGCACCCGCCGGATCGCGGCCCTCACGATGCTCGCGGGCCCCGAACGCCACGGAAGCCTCGATGGCCTCCTCGTGCTGGTCAACCTGACCCGGCGCACGATCGAGTCGTTCGAGGATCGGGGCGGACCCAACGTCCGGGTCCCCAATGTCGAGATCGACTCGATCCGCCGCCTGGCCACCACGCGGCGCGGACCCAAGCCGCTCCGGCTGCTCCAGCCCGAGGACCCCTCGTTCACGGTGACCGGCCACGCCGTCAACTGGCAGAACTGGGAGTTCCGGTTCAGCATCGAGTCCCGCTCCGGCCTGATCCTCCACCAGGTCGGCTATCGGGATGGCGCCCAGGTCCGGCCGATCCTCTTTCGGGCCGCGGTGTCCGAAATGGCGGTGCCGTACGGCGATCCGGGTTGGCGGATCTGGATGCCGCTCGACCTCGGCTGGGTCGGTCTCGGCGGCTACAGCCAGACCTCCTTCCGGGCCGGCGCGGACGTGCCGGAGAACGCCCGGTTCTTCGAGTCGGTCATGCACGACGGCGCCGGCAACCCGGTCGTCGTGCCCCGCTCGGTGGCGCTCTACGAACGCGATCCCGGCGTCCTCTGGCGGCACGGCACCGAGGCCCGCCGGGGCCGCGAGCTGGTGCTGGCGTTCTTCGCCACGGTGGACAACTACGACTACGCGTTCAACTGGGTCTTCCAGCAGGACGGCACCCTGGCGTCCGAGGTCATGCTGACCGGGATGATGAACACCCGGCCGATCGACCAGGCCCGCGCCGCCGATCACGGCCAGGGGCCCGCCTACGGCACCCTGGTGGCGCCTAACGTCTTTGCCCCGAACCATCAGCACTTCTTCAACTTCCGGCTCGACTTCGACGTCGACGGCGCCGCCCCGAACCGGGTCGTGGAAATGAACGTGGCGGGCGAACGGTCGCCGCCGGGGCGACCCGACGCCCTCGGACACGTCGAGACGACGCTCGATCACGAGCAGTCCGCCACCCGCCAGGTCAACATGCCGTCGCACCGGATGTGGCGGATCGTCAATCCGGCTCACCACAACCGGCTCGGCCACGCCACCAGCTACGCCCTGCTCCCGGGCGACAACACGACCCCGATGATGCCCCGGGGCGCCTTCATCCGCGAGCGGGTCGGGTTCGTCAACCACCACCTCTGGGTGACGCCCTTTGCCGAGCGAGAACTCTACGCCGCCGGCGACTACGCCTGGCTCGGCCGCCACGGCGACGGGCTCCCCACCTGGACCGCGGCCAACCGGAACCTGGTCGACACCGACGTGGTGGTCTGGTACACGCTCGGGGTGACGCACGTGCCCCGGCCGGAGGACTGGCCCGTCATGCCCGTGGTGAAGACCGGCTTCAAGCTGGTGCCGATCGGGTTCTTCTCCGAAAACCCGGCGCTCGGACTTCCCCGATGAGGCCGCGGACCGCGCGCGCGATCGCGACCGGGACGCTGGTGGTCGGCGCCCTCGACCTGCTCGACGCGGTGGTGTTCTTCGGGCTGCGCGGCGCCCGACCCGACCGGATCCTCCAGAGCATCGCGGCCGGCGTGCTCGGGCCCGCCTCGTTCCAGGGCGGCGCCGCCACGGCCCTGCTCGGCCTGGCCCTCCACTTCGTCATCGCCTTCGGCATCGTGGTGGTGTACTTCATCGCGGCGGGGCGGTTCCCGTTCCTGGTTCGGCGCCCGATCGTGCATGGCGCCTGGTACGGGGTGGTGGCCTACCTGGTGATGAACTTCGTGGTGATCCCGCTCTCCAACGCCGCGGCGGGGCCGCGGTCCGTCGCCGTCGTCGTGAACGGCCTGTTGATCCACATCCTCGGCGTCGGCATCCCGGCGGCGTGGTTCGCGAGTCGCGCCCACCGCTCCGGGACCGGATCCGACGGCGAATGACCGACGGGCCCCGGATCAATGACCCGGGGCCCGCTGGAGTTCGCGGCCGGCGGCCGCCCCCGTCAGAGACCGAGGCTGAGCCCCGGTCAGAGACCGAGGCCGAGCAGGAGCAGCACCCCGGCCGGGCCGAGCAACCCGAAGAACAGTTCGAAGACCCCCTCGGCGAAGGCAAAGGCCTCGCCCAGCGCCACCAATTCCTCCTGAGTGAGTTCCCGGCCGCCTTCGCCCCGGATGACCGGATTGGCCTGGGGACCCTTGATCGTGGCGAAGACGGTGCCGTTCACCTTGACGGTGGCGTCGACCGTGCCGTTCGTGGTCTTGGCGGTGATCGTCACCTCGTCCTCCCCGGAAGTAACCCGGAGGGAAACGTCGCCGTTGCCCTGGTCGGACCCGGCCACGCCCTCGACTTCCGCCTCGACCGCGAACGCGTGGCTCGGAACGTCGAGCTTGGCGGTGACCGTCGTCGGACCACCCCGGGCAAAGAGCTGCCCGGTGGTGGTGATGTCGAAGTTGACCCGTTCGGTCCCGTCGCTCATGTACCCCTTGACCCGGACCACCGCGGTGGCAATGGACCCGCTCAGGTCGAAGGCGTAGTCGAGGTAGGTCTTGCCCTGG
>JAEUJH010000345.1 GCA_016794825.1 Gemmatimonadota bacterium | reverse complement strand
CTCCAGGCCCTGGCCCTCCTCGGCTGGGCCCAGATGCTCGACGTCAAGTTCGACGATGCCCTGGCCGCGTTTTCCCGGGTCCTCGCGGCCGAGCCGGGCAACGCGCTCGCCCGGGTCAACGTCGGCTACATCTGCCTCAAGAAGCGGATTTTCGGCGAGGCCATCGAACACCTCTCCCGCGCCATCCGGCTCGACAACGACCGCAAGGCCGTGCTCTACGCGCACTACTACCTCGGGCTCGTCTACCTCGAGCGCGAGATGTACCTCGACGCCCAGAACTTTCTCGAGAAAGCCATCGTCCTCGGCCCGAACCTGATCGAGGCATATTACGAGCTGGGGCGGGCCCGTTGGTTCGCCGGAGATCGGGAGGGCGCCACGGCCATTTGGAGCCGGGGGGCCAACGCCAATCGGTTTGCGCCATGGGCCACGCGGTGTCGAGAATTGCTGGAGTCGGTCGAGCGCGGTGGCGTGGTGCCGCGCTCGTCCTCGCCTGCCTGAGCGCCCCGCTCGGCGCCCAACCCCCGTCCGCCCCGCCGTCCGGCTTCCAGACCGCGCAAATCGGGCAGATCACCGCCGTGGCCCGCCCGGCCGATCTCGACCTGGCCGTGGCCCTCGCCGACCGCGCCGATCAGCCGGCGGACTGGTACGGTCTGGGGCGGAGAACCCTCGGCCCCCTCGTTCTGGTGCTGGTCCGCGGCGACGCCGACTTCCGATTGGTGGGGCGGGGACGGGTGCCGAGCTGGGGCGCGGGCTGGACCATGCCGGCCGCCCGATTCGTCGTCATCCGGGCCGACGGCGAAGATCCCTTCAGAGTCCTCCGCCACGAACTCGCCCACGTCATCCTCCATCAGGCGGCGCGCGGCCGATTGCCGCTCTGGTTCGACGAGGGGTACGCGGTCCTCGCCGCCGGCGAGTTCGGGCGCTTCGAGCGGCTCCAGTTAAATGTCACCGTGGCCCGGGGCCGGGTGCCGGGGCTGGGGGAACTGAGCAATGCCCTCCGCGCCGACCGATCGACGGCGGACGCCGCCTACGGACTGGCGGGCTCGGCGGTGGCCTTCCTGGCCGAACGGACCCCGAGCCGGTCGCTCGCGCCCGTCCTCGACCGGATTGCCCGCGGTATCCCGTTCGACTCCGCGGTGTTGCTCGGCACCGGGCTCAACGCCGGGCGGTTCGAGGAGGCCTGGCAACGGACGATCAAACGGCGCCATGGGCTGGGGCTCTGGCTCGGCGCCGGCGGGATGTGGATCGGTGTGGCGGTTCTGGTGATCCTGGCGCATTATCTCCGCCGCCGCCGCGACCGCCCGAGACGGGAGGCGCTCGACGTGGGTTGGGATGTTTCAACGAGCGACGAAAGCGATCCCGACACGACCGACCGCGCTTGACCAAAGCGCCCCTAGCGCATATCCTCAAAGCCTTATGCCGCAAACGGATGCATCGTCATCGCCCCGCCGGGGTCTCCTCGGCCCCAGAAACCTCATTGTTCTGGCTGCGGCGGTCGCGTGTCTGGTCGCGGGATACATGACGTTGTCGGCGGGTAAGGCGAGCCTTGCGGCGGTATTGCTCGTCCTCGGTTACTGCGTGCTCTTTCCCTTGGCCATCGCGCTCTAGGGCCGCTCGCCTTCGGTCGCTGACCGTCGTGCAGGGAACGCTTGAAAATGCGTCTCCCTACTCAGCGGCTCGACAGGAAGCCGAGGGTCCCAGCAGGGGCGAATAGCTCAGCGGTTCAGAGCGCCTGCCTTACACGCAGGATGTCGGGGGTTCGAATCCCTCTTCGCCCATGCACCGACGCCAATTCCGGCGTCCGATCCACCGCCCCGATCCGGGCGGGCCTCGTTGGGAGGTTTTCGAGAATGCGTTTGCGTGTTGCTCCGGTCGTCCTCGGCATCCTGACTCTCGGTGCGGTCGCTCCTCTCAGCGCGCAGCTGCGCGCCAGCCGCCCGCCGACTCAGCCGCGCAATCTTCCCCGCCTGCTCGTCGCCAATCC
>JAEUJH010000330.1 GCA_016794825.1 Gemmatimonadota bacterium | reverse complement strand
GCCATCTCGCCGCGTTCGTCTCGCTGTATCAGGTGGAAGACGGATGGCGCGGCAACGCCCGGAAGATCCTGACCGAAATCGGCGGCGCCGCGCCATGACGCTGGTCCACGTCCCGGTCACCGACCTCGCGCCCGGGCAGCGCGTCCTCGACCGATTCGTCATCATGGGCGAGTTGGGCCGGGGCGGCTACTCCGTGGTCTACTCGGCCCGCGACCTCAAGGTCGACGCCGACGTCGCCCTCAAATTCCTGGTCCCACCGCCGGCCGCGGCGCGGGAAGCCAAGGAGCGGCTCCGTCGCGAGGTGCAGTTGGTCCGCGGCCTCCGTCATCCCCGGATCGTCGGGGTCCACGAGTTCATCGATGACGGCCCGCTGGCCTTCGTCGTCATGGACCTGATCGACGGGACCGATCTGGCCCGCCGAGTGACCGAGCGGGGCCCACTGCCCGCCGAGGAGGCAATCCGGCTGGCGCAGGAAATCGCCAGCGCACTGGTCACCGCCCATCGCGCCGGCATTCTCCATCGCGACATCAAGCCGGCCAACATCATCCTCGATCACGCCGGCCGGGCCTTCCTGGCCGACTTCGGCTCCGCCCGGCTCGACAGCCAGGCCACCATGACCCGGACCGGCGGTCTGGTCGGCACGGTGGCGTACCTGGCCCCCGAGGTCTGGCTCGGGCAACGACCCGACGCGCGAACCGATCTCTACGCGCTGGGCGTCACCCTCTTCGAGGCGTTGACCGGACGACTGCCCGCCCGGCCGTCGTCGCATCTGCCGCCCACCCCGGAGCCGGATGGCTTCCGCCCGTGCCGGTTCCGACCCGAGCTGCCGCCCTGGCTCGACCAGATCGTCGCGATGACGACGATGGCCGACCCGCGCCACCGATTTGCCACCGCGGAACAGCTCCTCGACGCGGTCGAGCAACGCCGATTCCCGTCGCAGCCCATGGTGGCCGCCGCGCTCTCGACGGTCCAACCCGAGGCCCCCCGACCCCGCCTCCCGCGGCCGGTCTGGGTCCTCCTCGGTGGCATCGTCATCACCGGCGCCCTTGCCGGCGTGGCCGCGTCGCTCCACTTCTTCTGGGCCACGCCGGTGGTGGCACTGCTGGTGTGGCGCAACGCCCGGCGCGACCTCGTCGCCGCCGAGCTCCCGAAGGACCCCGTGTCACTCAAGTGGGAACTGATCGGACCATCGGCGGTGGCCTACCAGCGCCTGCCCCAGGGCACCGCTCGGAACCTGCTCGAGGACGTCCTCGTGCTGGCCCGGGCGCAGGTGGAATCGGCGGCCGGGAAGTCACTCGCCGCGCGGTGGCGGACCCAGCTCGAACCGCTGGTGGCGACGGCCGTGGAGGTTGCGGGCGACCTGGCCGAGGTGGACGAGACCCTGGCCCGGATGGAGGGCACGGCCGGCGGGATCCGCCACGTCCCCGTGAGCTACTGGGAGAGCATGGCCGACCTCGAACGGACTCGCGACGGGCTGTCGACGATGCTGCTCGAACTGATCGGAGCGTTAGGGCGGGCCCGCGGCGCCGCCGTCGAGGATTTCGACTCGGCCCGGTTCCGGCTCGAAGAGCTGGTGGGAGACCTCAAGGGCGACCTGGGCCGCAGCGTGGCCGCGGCTCGCGACATCGAGGCCGCGCTCCGAAAGGCGTAGCCGGACGGCCGGCTTCAGTCCTCCATCATCAGCAGATAGGCCCGATCCCAGGCGGCCGGAATGGCCTCCCGGGCCGAGTAGGGTCCCGGCCGGTAGCGCCGCGACCCGATCCCCGCCTGACTTTCCTCGGTGATGTGCCAGTCCTGGCGATTGGTGACATCCCACATGGCCACGGCGTCCTCCGGATTGAAGTCCGGATCGCCGAACGCCTCGGGATGGAAGAGCCATTCGCTTTCGACGATGGTGCGGTCGACGGCCTGCGGCCAGACCGTGTAGTAGTTCACGTAGTCGGGGTGGATGCTCAGGAAGACGTTGGGCATCAGGGTGTAGTAGTAGCCCCGCCGAAGGTCCTCACCGGCCAGCTGGCCGATCCACCGGGCCGCCCGCCGCCCCGACATGGTGACGCTTTCGTTTCCTTCGGTGATTTCCATGTACCCGCCCAGGAACGGCCCTTCGACCAGATCGTTGGCGCCACTCTGGTAGGGAAGCTTGCCCGACAGTTCCGGGTGGATCGTCGGACAGTGGAGGCACTCGGAGTAGTTCTGGAAGATGAGCTTCCAGTTGGCCTTGACGTCGTAGACCACCCGCCGGCCCAGCTTGAGCGACCCGAGCCCGAATCGGGCAAACCGTTCCATGACCGGCCCGAACGCCTCGTGGAACGGCGCCGCCTCCGGATCGAGATTGACGAACACGAACCCGTCCCACTCGGCCACCTGGGCCTGATGGAGGCCGAAGTCGGCCTTCTCGAACCCGGCCACGTCCTGCATGTGGGGCGCCCCGATCAACCGCCCGTCGGTGGTGTAGGTCCAGGCGTGATACGGGCACTGGATCGTCTCGGAAAAGTGCCCCGACTCCTTCTGACAGATCCGGGTGCCCCGATGGCGACAGACGTTGAAGTGGGCCCGAGCCCGTCCGGTCCGATCGCGAACGATGATCAACCCCTCGCCGGCCACCGTCCGGACGAAGAAATCGCCGGGCTTGGCAATCCGTTCCGAGCGGCCGACGCAATGCCACTGCCGCTGACCGATCCGCTCCACCTCCTCCGCGAACACCTCCGGCGCCACGTAGTAGCGCGCCGGCAAGGTGAACGAGCCCTGTTTGAAGGTGGTCGGGGTCCGATGGAAGGTCGCCACGGGATGCCTACTTCCGGCCCTGCAGCACCGCCTGCGCGGCCAGCCAGCCGGAGGCTCCGACGATCCCGCCGCCCGGGTGAGTGCCGGAGCCGCAGAGATAGTAGCCCCGGACCGGCGTGGCGTAGTGCGCCGCCCCCGCCACCGGGCGCATGAAGAGGATCTGGTCGAGCATCATCTCGCCGTGACTGACGGCGCCCTCGCGGAGCCCGAACTCGCGTTCCAGATCGACCGGCGCCAGAACGGCCCGGTGCCGGATCCGGTCGGAGAAGCCGGGCAGGTACCGGTCGACGATCCCGATCGCGGCGCCGCCGACCTGGTCCCGCATCGCGTCCCACGACCCGCCATCGCGGAGCCGATAGGGCGTGAACTGCACGTGGATCA
>JAEUJH010000326.1 GCA_016794825.1 Gemmatimonadota bacterium | reverse complement strand
GCTCGCGTTGGTCGAGTTCGAGGTGGTCAGCTGCCCCGTGCTCGGATCGATCCGCTGGCCCTCGGAATAGAACTGACCGGCCGAGCTGGTGAGGTTGAGGTTCGGGAGGTAGGCGCCCTTGGCCGACCGCACCCGCGCGTCGGCCGTTTTGACCGCGCTGGCCGCCTGGACCACGCGGGGTTGGACCCGTTCTGCCCGTTCGATCGCTTCCGACAGGGTGATCGCCGGCTTGTCCTGTCCGGCGGCCGGCCCCGCGAGGAGCCCGACCGCGAACAACCCGCCGATCACGTTGCTACCGATTGCCATGCTTGCTTTCCTTCTCCCGGCGAAGGCTGTCCTTGCGGGCCAGCATCGCGTCGTATTTCGCCACCTGCTCCGGCGTCAGCACCGCGCGGATGTCCCGCCGCACCGCCTGCCGTTCGGTATCGAACTGCTGCCGCACCTGGTTCCAGATCGAGTCCATGACCGGCTCGTGCCGATCGAGCACGTCCTCGACCTGCCGCTTCTGTTCCGCGGAAAGTCCGACCTCGGTTTCGAGCCGCGCCATGTACCCCTGGCGACCGCCCTCCCGCGGACCCCGCGCATGACTGCCCCGCTCCGCCAGCATCGTGGCCGCCCCACCGACCAGCGCCCCGAGCGAGAAGGCGACCGCCAACAGCCGAAAAGCGGCCGAACGCGACGCGATCATTGTTCCTCCAGGACGGTGTAGATGATGGGTTCGACCGCTCGCTGGGTCGGCTCGAGCAACGCCACCGACACGGAGGCCGGGGTCCCGGCATGCGCGGCCCGCTCGCGCCAACTCTGCCAGAGCGTCAGGCCGAGCAGGAATCCGGCGGCGGCGGCCGCCGCCACTACGCCGGGCCGGGCCCAGCCGGCCAGAACGTCCCACTGGGACGTCCGCTCGGGCAACCGCCCCAGGGTTGCGCGAAGCCGGGCCTCGAAGGCCGGCGCGGCCGGCCCGAGGGCATACTCCCGCACCAACTCGCCGAGCTCCCGATCGGGGCCGGCGTCGAACGCCGATGGTTCTTTCATGCCGGTTCCTCCACCAATGCGGCGAGCGACTTCCGCAGCGCCCGCCGCGCGTGAAACACGTAGGATCGGACCGTACCTTCCGGCACCTGCAGCACGGCCGCGATTTCCGCGTGACTGTACCCTTCGCCGTCGAACAACATCACCGCCACCCGCTGCCGCTCCGGCAACCGCGCCATCGCCTCCGCGATCCGCTCCCGGAGGATCGCCCGCCCGGCGGTCACGTCCGGGCCGGCGACTCGGGTCGGGAGGGTTTCGGTCAGTTCCTCGCCATCGCGGACCCGCCGCCGCCTGAGCTGGTCCAGCGCGGCATTGGCCACGATCCGGAGGAACCAGGGCCGAAACGCCCGGGCCGGGTCGAACCGGTCGATGGCGAGCCAGCCAGCCAGCGCGGCATCCTGCACCACGTCGTCGGCCTCCGACCAGTTTCCGAGGATGCCGTAGGCGACCCGGCGGGCGACCTCGGAATGGGCCATGACCAGGCGACCGTACGCGTCGGCGTCGCCCCGCTGGGCGTCCTTGGCCCACCCCGTTTCAATCACGTGGCTAGTACGCACCCCGGCGGGGTTCCGTTGAGGGGGTCAAACCCCATGATCCACCTTGTCCTGACGCCGGCGGAGGGCCTCCGCCCCGCTCACCAGCGAGAGCCACACGCTGAGGACCCCGAAGGCCACCGCCATCAGCCCCGGGAGCAGGAAAAACAGGAGCCCGACCAGGCCGAGTACCAGGGCCAACGGGCCGAACAGGGCCAGTCGAGCCCCGGCCACCAGGGTCCGCAATGCCAGAATGGAACGGCCCCGGTGCTCCCGGATCCCCCGCCGATGCGGGCCCGTACCCTCGCCCCGCCGGATGGCCAGGGCCGGCGGCAGGGCCCGGCCGATCCGGCGGGGGACCCGGAGGGGGCGGGTCAGCACCTCGGCCGACTGGTCGAGATCCCGCCGATACTGGGCTTCCATCGCTCCCGCCAGCGCCGGATCCTCGACCAGGACGTCGAGTTCGTAGTTGGCCACCAGGCTGGAGTGATTCAGGTTGCTCGAGCCGACCCGAACCCAGCGACCGTCCGCCACCAGTGACTTGGCGTGGAGCATCGGGCCGGTCCACTCGAAGATCCGGACCCCGGCCCGGATCAGGTCCCGATACCCGAACCGGGTCAGGTTCCGCACCATCGGGATGTCGCTGGTTCCCGGAACCAGGAGCCGGACGTCGACCCCCTCCTGCGCCGCGTCGACCAGGTAG
>JAEUJH010000307.1 GCA_016794825.1 Gemmatimonadota bacterium | reverse complement strand
GGCGGCGGGCCCGTCCCGATGAGCCAAAACGACCGCAAGGAAACGACGCGAGCGATGACCGAACGTCCATTCGAGGAAGATCTTCCGCTGGCCGACGCCGAGGTGGCCGAGGTGGCTGGCGCGGCGCCCCCGGCGGAGCCGGCGGAGAGCGCGGTCCATCGGTTGACCGAACAGCTGGCCGAGGCGAACGATCGGTACCTCCGCCTGGCGGCCGATTTCGACAACTTCCGGCGGCGGGTGGCCAAGGAGCGGATCGAACTCGCCGATCGGGCCCAGGCCGCGTTCGTGATCCGGTTGCTCGACGTGCTCGACGACCTCGACCGGCTGGCCGCCACCGATCCGGCCAGTCCGGTGGCGACGCTCCGCCAGGCGGTCGAGATGGTCGATCGGAAGCTCCGGAAGGAACTCGAGCAGGCGGGTCTCGAGCGCCTCGATCCGGTCGGCCAGAAGTTCGATCCCGCCGTGGCCGAGGCGGTGTCGGTGGTGCCGCCCCCGGCGGCGGACCAGGATCACTCGGTGAGCGCCACGTTCCAGGTGGGCTACCGGTTCAAGGGCGCCCTGGTCCGGCCGGCGCGGGTTCAGGTCTATTCCTCGGAAGGGCATGCCTGACGTGGCGGCCAAGGACTTCTACCAGATCCTCGGAGTGCCCGACAGCGCGTCCGCCGACGAGATCAAGAAGGCCTATCGGCGGCTGGCCAAGCAGTATCACCCCGACGCCAACCCCAACAATCCGCAGGCCGCGGAGACCTTCAAGCAGATCTCCGAGGCGCACGGGGTGCTGTCCGATCCCGACAAGCGCAAGAAGTACGACCAGATGCGGAAGCTCGGCGCGTTCGACTTCTCGGCGCGCGCGGGTCGGCCGGGTGGTCCGGGCGGTGCTCCGGGGCGGCCGGGTCAGGCGCCGCCGGGGGGCTTTTCGGAGGTCTTCGACTTCGGCGACTTCGGCTCGATGGGCCTGGGCGACATCTTCTCGTCGATCTTCGGGAAGGGTGGCAAGCGGGAGGAGCCCCGGGGCGCGTCGATCGAAACCACCCTCGAAATTCCGTTCCGCACGGCGGCGTTAGGCGGGAAGGTCCCGATCACGCTGCCCACCACCGGGGCCTGCCCGGGATGCGCCGGGAGCGGCGCCGCGCCCGGCGCCACGGTGTCGGCCTGCCCGGAGTGCAAGGGACGGGGCACGATTTCGTTCGGTCAGGGCGGGTTCGCGGTCAATCGACCCTGTCCGCTCTGTCGGGGCCGGGGCAAGGTCCCGTCGCAGAAATGCCCGACCTGCAGCGGGGCGGGCGAGGTCCGTTCGGAAAAGACGGTGGTGATCACCGTGCCGCCCGGCACCGAATCCGGCGCCAAGATCCGACTCAAGGGTCAGGGCGAGGGGCCCGGCCCCGGGGGCCAGGCGGGCGACCTGCTGGTGACGTTCGAGGTCCAGCCCGACCGGTTCTTCCGGCGGGAGGGTCTCGATCTGGTGTGCGAGGTGCCGGTCAACCTGGCCCAGGCGGTCCTGGGCACCAAGATCA
>JAEUJH010000285.1 GCA_016794825.1 Gemmatimonadota bacterium | reverse complement strand
GTCTTTACGAAAGTCGCGCTCTGATCACCCGGCGTTTCGGGGTCATCGGGAACTGCGGCGTGGAAGGAGAAGTTGGCTCCCGTGTCAAAGGGAGGATCGATATAGATCAGCTTGACCGCGCCCTGGTACTCGGGCAGCAGTGAAGGCAAGACATACTTCTTGTCTCCCCAGATGAGCCTGTTCCGCCATTCAGTCGGCCGGCCAACGGCGAATAGATCCTGCATCCGTTCTCGATCCGCCGCGGACTCGTTGACTGTCTCCACGGTCTGGAACGGCAGCGCAATCCGCGGCGGGGCGACCTTCCGACCCTGGTCGTCGTACTTCCCTTCCCAGATCAACTCGGTCATTCGACGGCATTACTCCCGGTTGGGCCGCACATTGGGGTACAGGGCTGCGTGCTTGTCCCGGAGCCACTTGACGACGTCCCGACGCAGGGCATTGGCCACCTGATACATCTCATCGGCTTCGGCCGCCGAGGTGGTGCCTGCCCGTTCGTAGCTCATTTGGTTTCGCTTCCGACGGACTGCGTCGATCACGTCGATCCTCGACTGCGGCGTCCCGACGGTGTGCCCCAGGGACTGAATCGCGCGCTCGTGAGCGCGTTCCCGCCCCGGCCGGTACCCCGTGGCGGCGAGCGCGAGGGTGGCCAATTGCAGCGCCGCGTTGTAAGCGATGCCGAGGCGCCAGTCCGGACTCAGCCCCGCCACGGCGGCGTCGGCGAGATCGCGGTCCGCAACGGCCAGAAGGTCGCGGACCTCTTCGATCGTCGGCTGGTGCGCGACGATCCACCGGCTAGTGTGCCAATCCCGCAAGATCTCGGTCATCGCCTTTGAGGAACAGCTTCGGTTCGGCCAACACCCGCTTCAGGAACGCGTTCCCGCGCTTGAGCCGAGCTTGGAATTCGCTGACCGGGTACACCGACGGGTTGATCTCGCGATGAAGCCGTGCCTCGGCCTTTCGGATCGACGGAACGACGTCGCGCAACCTCGTCGGGCCAAGGATCATCACGTCCACATCGCTGGCAGCGGTTTCCTGCCCCCGGGCCACGGATCCGAACACGAACGCCACGACAGCATGGTCACCCGCCAGGACCTCGGCCAGCTCGGCGCGAAGCACCTCGGCCACCCCGGCGGTCTTGTCGATGATGGCCTTGAGGTCCGGATAGATCGGGGCCTCGCGGTTGACCCCGAAGTATACCTGCCGCCCGTGACATTCCCGGGTCACCAACCCCACCGCCACCAACTGCCCCAACTCCCGTTGAACGGAGCCCGACCCCGCCCTGACCGACCGAACGATTTCCCGAAGGAAGAACCGCTGGTCGGGGTGACCGAACAGGAGGGCGAGCACGTCGCGGCGGGTCCGTCCGAAAAGCGTACTGGCGACGGCGGCGGAGGAGGATGTCGTACCCATAATGGGTGCAAACGTACCCAAAAAGGGTACGAATGCAAGGTCGGCCGTCCCTCCACCCACGGGTCGGGACTCCGTCGTTCGGCGGCTCAGTCGTCCAGGACGACCTCGGGGCGCTCCTCGTGGCGGGGCGTCAGTTCCGGGTGAGCGTTGAGGACCCGGGCACAGCTGTTCCACCGCAGCACCGCGTCGTCGTTGCCGGCCGGACGGATGCCCTCCGCCCGCTGGTAGCATTCCATGGCCTCGATGAACCAGTCGTACGCCAGCGCCGAGGCGCCCATCGAGGGCGACAGGAGCTGGGCGTGACCCCGCCGCTCGTTGATGATCCCCGCGTAATAGGCCCGGTCGTACTCGTCGCGGAGCCGGGGCAGGACCTCGCGCGCCCGGGTCACCGATCCCGCGATCCCCTGGGCGATCTGGTCGGTTCGCGCCAGCAACAGGGTGATGAGGGCCTGCTGGTTGCCGGAATCGACCTCGAGGACGTCGAGGCAGATGCTCTCCGCCCCCTCCGGCTCGTTGAGGAGTCGGTACCGTTCGGCCTTGGCCAGGGCGGCGGCCACGCCGCCGGGCGTCATCGGCTTGAGCTGGAACATGAAGGCCTCCTCGCTTACGGTCCCGGAATCTTGCCGGTCACCAACCCGATCAATTTAGCGAGCGGATCGAACGCGTGGTCCACCACCCGCTCCTTGAGCGGGATGATGGCGTTGTCCGTGATCTTGATCTCCTCGGGGCAGACCTTGGTGCAGCATTTGGTGATGTTGCAGTAGCCGATCCCGTGGAGTTTCCGGAGTTCGTCGAGCCGGTTTTCGGTGTCGATCGGGTTCATCTCCAGATTGGCGGTGTAGACCAGGAACCGCGGTCCGATGAACTCGTCGTGGAGATGATGGTCGCGCAGGACGTGGCAGACGTCCTGGCAAAGGTAGCACTCGATGCACTTCCGGAATTCCTGGGCCCGGTCGACGTCCTCCTGGTGCATCCGCCAGGTGCCGTCGGCGGCGTCCGGCTTCCGGGGCGTGAACTTGGTGATCCCCTTCTTGACCTGGTAGTTCCAGCTGACGTCGGTGACCAGGTCCTTGAAGTGCGGAAACGCCTTCATCGGTTCGATGGTGACCGGCTGACTGAGATCGAGCTGATTGAGCCGGGTCATGCACATCAGCCGGGGCTGGCCGTTGATTTCGGCCGAGCACGATCCGCACTTGCCCGCCTTGCAGTTCCACCGGCAGGCCAGATCGCCGGCCGACTCGGCCTGGATCTGGTGGACCGCGTCGAGGACCACCATGCCCTCGGTGACCTCGGTGGTGTAGTCGACCAGCTGGCCGCCGCCGGCCTCGCCCCGCAGGATCGAAAAGGTGGCTTTGGCCATTACTTCATCTCCTCGACGATGCGCTTGAGTTCGTCCGGCATGGGGGGAATGGGCTCCGCGACCAGTTTCATCGAGCCGTCGGCCGCTCGGCTGATCAGGTGGTTGTGGCCGCCGAACTCGGCCTTCTTGTCCGGATAGTCGTCCCGGAAGTGCCCGCCCCGGCTTTCCTTCCGGGCAATGGCCGAGAGGATCACCGCCTCCGACACCGTCAGGAGGTTCTTGAGGTCGATGGCGGTATGCCAGCCGGGGTTGTACTGCCGGTTGCCGGCCGCCGACACCCGGGTGGCTCGCTCCTTGAGCTTGGCCAGGCCCTCGGCCGCCCGGACCATTTCGTCCTCGCGGCGGACGATCCCGACCAGGTCCTGCATCATGTTCTGGAGATCCTGCTGGATCCGGTAGGGACTCTCGCCGTTCTTCCGCTCGAGCGGCGCCAGCGCCTGGGCAATCCGTTCGTTCACTTCACCCGGGTCGGGAGCCACCGCCGGGTGGTCCTTGGCGAACCGGGCCGCGAACTCGCCCGCGCGCTTGCCGAACACCAGCAGGTCCGACAGCGAGTTGCCGCCGAGACGGTTGGCGCCATGGAGCCCGGCGGCCGACTCGCCGGCGGCGTAGAGGCCGGGCACGTTCGACATCTGGCTGTCGCCGTCGACCCGGATCCCGCCCATGATGTAGTGGGTGGTCGGGCCGATTTCCATCGGCTGCTTGGTGATGTCGATGTCCGCCAGCTGCTTGAACTGGTGGTACATGCTCGGGAGCTTCTTCCGGATGTGCTCGGCCGCGTTGGGGAGCTTTTCCTTGATCCACTGGATGTCGAGGAAGACGCCGCCGTGCGGGCTGCCCCGACCTTCCCGGACCTCTCGCACGATGCAGCGGGCCACGTGGTCGCGGGTCAGCAGTTCGGGTGGCCGGCGGGCGTTCTTGTCGCCCTGGGTGTAGCGCCACCCTTCCTCGGGGTTGTCGGCCGTCTGGGCTTTGTAGTTGTCCGGGATGTCCCCGAACATGAACCGCTCGCCCTTGTTGTTGAGGAGCACGCCGCCCTCGCCCCGCACGCCTTCGGTGACGAGGATCCCGCGCACCGAGGGCGGCCACACCATGCCGGTCGGGTGGAACTGGATGAACTCCATGTCCATCAGCGCGGCGCCGGCCTCGTAAGCCAGGGCCTGTCCGTCGCCCGAGTACTCCCAGCTGTTGCTGGTGATCTGATAGGCCCGGCCCACGCCGCCGGTCGCGAGGACGATGGCCTTGGCGCGGAAGAGCCGGAACTGGCCCTGCTGCCGATCGTAGGCCAGCGCGCCGCAGACCCGGTCGCCCCGCTTGAGGAGGGTGGTGACCGTCACCTCCATGTGCACGTCGATCCCCTGGTGGATCCCGTGGTCCTGGAGGGTGCGGATCATCTCGAGGCCGGTCCGGTCGCCCACGTGGGCCAGGCGCGGATAGCGGTGACCGCCGAAATTCCGCTGGAGGATCCGGCCGTCCTTGGTCCGGTCGAACAGGGCGCCCCAGGCCTCCAGTTCCTTGACCCGATCGGGCGCTTCCTTGGCGTGGAGTTCCGCCATCCGCCAGTTGTTGACGTACTGGCCGCCGCGGAGGGTGTCGGTAAAGTGGACCTTCCAGTTGTCCCGGTCGTCCACGTTGCCGATCGCCGCGGCCATCCCGCCCTCGGCCATGACGGTGTGGGCCTTCCCGAGGAGCGACTTGCAGACGAGTCCCACCGACACCCCGGCGCCGGCCGCTTCGATCGCGGCCCGGAGCCCCGCCCCCCCGGCGCCGATGACCAGGACGTCGTAGTCGAAAGTCTGATAGTCGGCCATCACAGGATCCTGAAGTCGGTCCAGATCCCCATCGAGCAGAGCCGGACGTAGATGTCGCTGAAGGCCACCATGAACAGGCTGATCCACGCCCACCGGTGATGCGCCCGGTTGAGGCAGCTGGAACAGGCGTAGGGCACCTTGAACCCGGGGTTCCGGGAGAACTGATCGCGCCAGCCCCCGAAGACGTGCCGCATCGTGTGACACCCGAAGGTGTATCCGCTGAGACAGACCACGTTGGCGGTCAGCACCAGGGTGCCGATCCCGATCCCGAACGACTCGGTCCCGGTGGCCGGATCGGCGAACCACATCGCCTTCCACGCGTCGTGAGCCAGGAAGAACAGGAACACCACCGAAATCATCAGGAAGTACCGGTGGATGTTCTGGAGGACCAGCGGGAAGTACCGCTCGCCCAGGTAGGTCTTCCGGGGTTCGCCCACGGTGCAGCCCGGGGGGTCGGCCCAGAACGCCTTGTAGTAGGCGCCGCGATAGTAGTAACAGGTAAACCGGAACAGGGCCGGGAAGGGGAGGATGATCAGGGCCGGCGAGAACGGCAGCCACGCCGGCCACCACCCGGGTTTGGGCCCGAACCAGCTGTGGGGCGAGTCGCCGAAGATCTCGGGGCTGTAGAAGGGCGACAGGTAATTGCCGTACGCGTAGTGGGCGTTCTGGAACGCGGCCCAGGTGGCGTAGATGAGGAACGACGTGAGAACGAGGAGGACGATGGCCTGGGGTACCCACCAGGCATCGCGCCGCATCGTCTCTCCGAACCGGCGCCTCGTGAGGGGGACGGTCGCCTGAGTCATCCGAGATCTGATCCTGGTTGCTGGATGGAAGCGTGCCCCGGAACGTGGGGCACGCCCAGACGATACTCCCGAGTCGGGGCGAAGGGAATAGCGGAACGGCCCCCGAAACGCCGAGCCTCCCGATCCCGTATGCCGCGGAAAGGAGCGGAGCATGATGCGTCACCTTGCCGTTGCCGTCGCCCTCGCGGTGCCGGGGGCCATGGCGGCCCAGGACGACTCCGGGTTCGTCGCCTGGGGCCGCCCCCGGGTGGCCGCACTCGACTCGACGGCGGCCATCGCCGCGCTGGCCCCGGGGCTCGGCCCGGTTCGGCTGATCGGGGTCGGCGAGAGCGTCCACGACGTCCGCCAATTCTTCGAGTTCCGGCTGGCGCTGCTGCAGGCACTGGTCCGGCACCACCGGGTCCGGGCGGTCGTCCTCGAATCGGGCCTGCCGGAGGGAATGGCGGCCGACGACTACGTCAGCGGTCGGACCGACACCATCGACTTCGACGCCGCGCTCAAGTACGGGTTCGGGTCGTACGAGGAGGTCCGCCGGAGCGTCCGCTGGCTGCGGGAGTGGAATGCGGGCCCCGGGCGCGCGGCGCCGGTCCGGCTCCTCGGCATCGACCTTCCCGCCTCCGCCGGCAGCATGGTGCCGGCGCTCGATCGGCTGACCGGTCTGGTTCCCGATCCGACCGTGCGGGCCACGGTGGCGCTGATCCGGCCGATTGCCGAGCGGGCCACCGGCCCGTTCTTCCGGCCGGCCATTGCCCGCTACGACAGTCTCGGTCCCGCCACCCGCGATTCGCTCCAGCGACTGACCGCCCGGCTGGTCCAGGAAGTGGAACGGATCCGCCTCCCGGATGCCGAGCGGACCCGCTGGGCCCGGCGGCTGGCCCGGGTGGCCCAGCAGACCGAGACCATGTTCCGGCTCGGCGCCTATCACCCCGACAACCCCCGCGACCGGGCCATGGCCGAGAACACCCGGTGGGTGCTCGATCAGGTCGGCCCCGGAGACCGGGTGGTGCTCTGGGCCCACAACGCGCACGTGCAGCGCTACCCGATCGAAGGACCGCCGGTGCCGACCGGAACGACGCCGTCGATGGGATCCCTGCTGGGCCGCGAACTGGGCGCGGGGTACCTCGCGGTCGGCACGGCCTACGGGGGCGCCTCGCTCGACAGCGCCGCGGCGCCGGTGGCGGGTGGCGTCGACCGGGCGTTAGGCGCTCTCGGTCCGGGCCCGTATCTGCTGCCGCTTCGGGGCCGCCCGTCCGACGGCCCGCTGGCCGCCTGGCTCGACGCCCGGCGGCCGATGCGATTCCAGCTCGGCCATCTGCTGGTGCCGCTCGGCCGCGCCTTCGACGCGGTCGCCTACTTCGATCGGGTTGAACGGGCGGTGCGGGTTCGCTGACCTGCGGGCGGGGTCGGGCTGCCCCCGAACATTCGGCGGTTAGCCGACGGGGCGGGGACTGGCGCCGGCGTCGCCGGCCAGGGCCCGCTCCGCGCGGCCGATGTCCGTTCGAAGAAAGCGGGCCGCGCCAAGCACGACGAGCCCGCCGATCAGGGCGGCGGCCGGCAGCAGGTAGATCGCACGATCGAGACCGAATCGGTCCGACAGCATCCCGACCAGCGGGAACGCGATCGAATCGCCCGCGATGTGGATGAAGAGCAGGTAGGCGCCCACCACGGTGGTCCCGATCCGGGCCGGCACGACGTCGAAGATCGTCGCGGTCAGCGGCCCGTTGTACATGGTGAGCAGGAAGAACGCCGCGTAGAACAGCGGCACGAACAGGGTCGGGTTCCGGAGCGACAGGAGCAGGCCCGCCAACGGGGCGCCGAGAAGGAAGCTCGTCGTCGTCACCAGGACCCGGGCGTTGGGCCATCGACGCTTGAGCGCGTCCGCGATCCAGCCGCCGGTCAGCGTTCCGGCGGTTCCCGCCACCAGCCCGGCCAGGCCGAGCATCCGGGTGGCCTGCGCGGTCGACAGGCCGAGCGCGCGGGTAATGAAGGTCGGCGTCCAGGCCACGATCCCGTTCATTCCGAACGAAATCAGCGCGCCGCCGACGAAGACGAACAGCAGGGTCGGGGTGCCGAGAACGACCGACCAGGCCCGCTTGAGGTCGCCCACGGCGGCGTCGATGACGAGGTCGCCGGCGTCGCGGTCGGCCGCGGCCAGCCGATTCCGCTTGACCCAGACCCGGATGTTCCAGGCCAGGCCCAGACCGGCCATCGTCAGGAGCGCGGCCGCGTCGAGTCGGGACGACGCGCCGAATCGCTGGTCGAGCGTCCACGCGGCCAGGCCACCGGCCACCAGCCCGAGCAGCATCGGAGCGCAGGCCCGCAGCATCGATCCGACGCCGAGTCCGATGGCCTCGAGTTCCTGACGGAGGGTGCCGATCGGCAGGGGCCGGCTCGGGTCGACCAGCCGGAGCACCAGACCCGCCAGCCCGAAGCCGGGAATGCCGAGCACCAGGAACGCCACCCGCCAGCCGTAGAGCGCCTCGAGCTGCCCGGCAATCAGGATGCCCAGGACTCCGCCCACGGCCAGGCCGGCCATGAAGATGCCCATCGCCAGCGCCCGCTTGGCGCCGGCAAAGTAGTCCGCCACCATCGAGGTCGCGCCCGCCGCCGCGGCCGCCCCGCCGAAGCCGACCAGCGCCCGCGCCACGAACAAGGTCCCGAACCCGAACGCCAGGCCCGACAGCACGGTGCCGACGCTCCAGACCACGATGCCGCCGGCGATCACCGCGCGCCGGGACCGGAGGTCGCCGAGGACGCCCAGGGGGAGCGATGCCAGCGAAAACGTCAGCACGTACGCGGTGCCGAGCCACCCGAGCTGACCGTCGGTCAGGGCCAGATCTCGCTTGAGGGGCTCGAACAGCGCGAAGATCGCGTTTCGTTCGACGTAGTTGAGAAGATTGGTTGCCGTCAGCAGCCCGAGGGCGTAGCCGGCATACCGGCCTGGCTTCACGTCCGGACTTTCTTGGCCTTGACCGCGCGGTCGTTGCGGAATCGGAGGGCCGCCTGATACTCCCGGACCAGCCGGGCCATCATCGCCTCCCGCTTGTGGTAGAGCCGCTTGAGCCGGCGCTTGCCGATCCGCGCCTTGGCGTAGGCGGTGATGATCGGGAGCGAGACGGTGTTGTCGAGGTAGCAGACCACGGTGCCGGGCAGCATGTCGGGATCGACCTTGCCCCAGCTGACCGCCTCGCCGGGCGTGGCGCCCGACAGGCCGCCGGTGTCGGGCCGGGCGTCGGTGAGCTGGAGGAAATAGTCGTGACCCCGCTCGTCGATCCCGAGGACTTCCTGGATCTGCGGCTCGGTCTGGAGGAGGAAGTTCTTGGGGCTGCCGCCGCCCGCGATCAGCGCCGCGCTCTTGCCCCCCGACCGCTTGGCCTCGAGGACGATGGCGGCCGTCTCGTTGACGTCGGCGCTGACGTCGAACCGAAGCTTGCTGCCGGACAGGGCCTGCTCCGCCACGTTCATCCCGATCGAGCTGTCGCCCGGGGAACTGGTGTAGATCGGCACCCCGAGTTCGTAGGCCACGCCGAGCACCGATTTCCGCCCGAGGCCAAGGGCCTTTTCCCGCTGCCGGATGTAGCCCCCGAGCCGATAGTGGTACTCGGCGCTCGACATCGGCTTCTGGAACTCCTCCCGCGCCGAGACCTCGCGGATGAACGCGTCGGTGGAGAGGAGGACGGAATAGTCGAAGAAGATGTCGTAGATCCGGACCACGCCCTTGTTCCGGAGTTCGACGTCATTGGCGAACGGGGTGCCCTGGTGGAGCGAGAGCCCGAGCGCGAAATGGGCGTCGTGATACAGGTTGGCCCCGGTCGAGATCATCCAGTCGACGAACCCGGCCTCGAGGAGCGGGATGATGGTGCTCATCCCGAGCCCGGCCGGCGTCATCGCGCCCGTCAGGCTCATCCCGATGGTGACGTTGGGCTTGAGCATCCGCTCGGTAAAGAGGTGACAGGCCTCCTTGAGCCGGCCCGCGTTGTAGGCCAGGAAGGCGTTGTCGACCAGCTCGATGATCCGTTCCCGGCCGGTGATCGGCTTCGGGTTGATCCGGGGACCGCGGAGCAGCGCGGCGGAGGGGAGCTTCTTGGCCATGGAACGTTCCCTAACGGGCTCGGTTGTCGATGATGTAGCGGGCGGCGGTTTCCGGGTCGTCGGCCAGCTGGAAGAGGCCGAGGTCGCGCGGGTCGATCTTGCCTTCGGCGGCCATGGTGGCTTCGAGCCAGGCCACCATCGGGGCCCAGTACGCCTTGCCGAACAGCACCACCGGGATCGGCGCCATCTTGCCGGTCTGCATCAGCGTCAGGAACTCGAACAGCTCGTCGAGAGTCCCGAAGCCGCCCGGAAACGCGATCAGGGCGCGCGAGTACTTGGCCAGCATCATCTTCCGGACGAAGAAGAACCGGAAGAACATCTTCCGCCGGACCCACTGGTTGGTGTCCTGCTCGTGCGGCAGCTCGATGTTGCAGCCGATCGAGAGGCCGTCGCCGAGGACGGCGCCCTTGTTGGCCGCCTCCATGATGCCCGGGCCGCCGCCGGTGATGATCGGGAATCCGGCCCGGGCCAACAGGCGCGCGGTCTCGGTGGCGGCGTCGTAGTAGGGATCGGAGGCCGGCGTCCGCGCCGAACCGATGACGGTGACGGCGTCCTGGACGTCGCCGAGGCGCTCGAATCCCTCGACGAACTCGCCCATGATCCGGAGGACTCGCCACGGATCGGTCTTGCGGAACGCATCGGGGCGCTCGCCGCCGTTGCCGGCGAGCAGTTGCTCGTCGGCCGTCCGCCCGGAGGGCGGATCGCTGTGTTCCCGGGGGTTCATCGACACGGTGACTCTCGTGAAAGCGGCGGGAATATAGCCGGATCGGACCCGCCGGGGCCCGCGCTATATTGCGGCATGGCGACGCCGTCGGACGATTCCTCCACCCGCGGCTGGGGCGGACTGGCCCTGGCTCTGACCGCCCGGGCGGTCGTCAATCCCCGCCTGGCCCTCGACCTGGTCCGGACCGCGTGGGCGTTCCGCCGGCGGCGGTGGTGGGCCCAGGCGCCGTTCCTGCCCGTGCCCGACCCGGCCTACCTCCGCTGGCGGATGTACACCGCCTACGGCGACGAAGCCGCCGTGCCTCCGGTCAATGACATCGTCCGGTTTGCCCGCTGGCGCCGGGAAACGATGCGCCTGTGACGCCGCCCGGCGTCATCATCGTCGGCGGCGGGTTCGCGGGCCTGTACCTGGCCAAGAACCTGGCCCGCCGGAAGGCGCGGGTCACGCTGATCGACCGGAACAACCATCATCTGTTCCAGCCGCTCCTCTACCAGGTGGCCACCGCCGCGCTGTCCTCGCGCGACATTGCCCAGCCGATCCGCTCGATCCTCCGCGGCGCCCCCAACGTCGAGGTCCTCCTCGGCGAGGCCACCGGCGCCGACGTGGCCGCCCGCCAGGTGACCCTGAGCGACGGCACCCGGCTCGACTACGACTATCTGGTCGTCGCCACCGGGGCCCGCCACTCCTATTTCGGCAAACCGGAATGGGAACGGCTCGCCCCCGGACTCAAGACCCTCGAGGACGCGACCGAAATCCGCCGCCGCATCCTGCTCGCCTTCGAACGGGCCGAGCGGGAAGCCGATCCGGTGGCCCGGCAGCGGCATCTGACCTTCGTGGTGGTGGGCGGCGGGCCGACGGGCGTCGAGGTCGCCGGCGCTCTGGCCGAAATCCGGCGGTTTGCGCTCCGCCGCGACTTCCGCCGGATCGATCCGCGCGACGCGTCCGTGCTGCTCCTCGAAGGCGGCCCCCGGATCCTCCCGTCCTACCCGCCCGAGCTGAGCCAGCGCGCCAAGGACACCCTCCGGGGCCTCGGCGTCGATGTCCGGACCCAGACGCTCGTCACCGCCATCGAACCCGGCTTCGTCACCGCCGCCGACTGGCGGATTCCGTCGAACACCGTCATCTGGGCCGCCGGCAACCAGGCCAGTCCGCTGATCCGTTCGCTGGGCGTCAAACTCGATCCGCAGGGCCGCGCCCTGGTGGAGCCGGACTGCTCCATTGCCGGCCACCCCGAGGTCTTCGTCCTCGGCGACGCCGCGGCGTTTACCCATCAACCCGGCATGCCGATGGTGCCCGCCATCTGCCCGGCCGCGATCCAGATGGGCGAGTACGCCGCCGCCGCCATCGGCGCCGATCTCGACGGCCGCCCGCGACGCCCGTTCCGCTACCGCGACAAGGGCCAGCTGGCCGTGATCGGGCGCGGTCAGGCCGTCGCCGACGTCGGCCGGTTCGAGAGTGCCGGCTTCGTCGCGTGGCTGCTCTGGATCTTCGTCCACATCTTCTTCCTGATCGGATTCCGGAACCGGGTGCTGGTGATGATCGAATGGGCCTGGTCCTACTTCACGCTCCAGCGCGGCGCCCGCCTGATCACCGGGGTCTGGCGGCTCGACGGCGAGCGCCCGACGTGACCCTGGTCGCCGCCCTTCGCGACCGGGCCCGCGCGCTCGGCTTCCTCGCCTGCGGCGTCACCGACCTGGAGCCGAACCGCCACGGCGCCGCGCTCGACCGGTGGTTGGCGCGAGGGTTCGGCGGCACGATGCGCTACCTCCATCGGCAGGCCGCCAAGCGCAAACGACCCGCGGGCATCGTCCCCGGGGCCGTTCGCGCCGTCGTCGTGCTCGAGAACTACTTCGAGGCGGATCGGCCGGCGCCGGCCGGACCGGCGGTCCGGATCGCCCGCTACGCCCGGGGCCGCGACTATCACCTCGAACTCATCGACCGGCTCGAGGAACTCGCCACGTTCCTCCGGGGCCGGGGCGCCACCCTCACCCGATGCTACGCGGACGGCGGCCCGGTTCCCGAACGGGAACTCGCCAGCCGGGCCGGCCTGGGCTGGATCGGGAAGAACGCCATGCTGATCCGGCCCGGCGCCGGCTCGTTCGTGCTGATCGGATCGATCCTGACCGACCTGGCCCTGCCCGTCGATCAGCCGCTCGATACCGACCACTGCGGCAGCTGTACTCGCTGCCTCGACGCCTGTCCCACCGAGGCCATCGTCGAACCCCGCGTGGTCGACGCCACCCGGTGCATTTCCTACCTGACCATCGAACTCAAATCCGCCGTCCCCGCAGACCTGGTGCCCCGGCTCGACGGCTGGGCCTTCGGGTGCGACGTCTGCAACGACGTCTGTCCCTGGAACGAGCGCTTTGCCGAACCGACCGGCCGGGTGGCCTATCACGACCGGGGCGCCATCGGGACCGACGACCCCGGGTTCTTCGACCGGATGACCGAGGCCGAATTCGAGGCCCGGTTTGCCGATTCCCCGCTCGAGCGCCCGGGCCTGGCCCGGATGCGCCGCAACTTCACCAACGCCTTTCGCTCCCTCGACCCATGATCAAGCAGATGCATTCGATCGCGGTCTTCGTGACCGACATCGACCGCGCCATCGCCTTCTATCGCGACACCCTCGGCCTGACGGTCAACAAGCAGGGATCGTTCGGCGCCGAGTTCCTGGAAACGCCGCCCCATCTCGGCGTCCATCCGGCCAACCACCCCGATGCCCGGGCGCTGGTCGGCCGGCACACCGGCATCACCTTCTACGTGCCGGGGTTGCTCCATTTCTGCGGCGAACTCCACGCCAAGGGCGTCAAGTTCCTGACCGAGCCGACCCAGATGTCCTGGGGCGTGATGGCCATGATCTCGGATCCGGAGGGGAACGTCTACGCGTTGTGGGAGGATCAG
>JAEUJH010000223.1 GCA_016794825.1 Gemmatimonadota bacterium | reverse complement strand
GGGTTGGGTCGGGCGGGCCGGCGATACCGTTCTCGTCTACGACCCCTCGCTGCGGCGCCTGACGAGTCTGTTGTTCGCGCCGACCGGCCGCCTGCTCGGCTCCATGCCGTTCACCGCTTCGGGCAATCGGCTGCACGGCATCGAGGGCCGACTGGAAAACGGCGACTGGTTGGTTGCTGAGACGATCGGCACGCCGCCGATGGACGGCCCGAGCGGCCTCCGCCGGATTCCCGGCTCCGTCGGGGTTGCCCGAGCGGATGGAACGGGCTCGGTTCGGTGGCTCGCAACGATGCCGAACCGCGGGTTCTTCGTCATCAGCCCCACTGGGCACCCCGAACGGGCTCTTGGCGGGGTCGCGCCACTGGCCCCGTACCTCGCCGTGGCAGCGATCGGCCCCGACGTCTGGATCGGCGACACGGCGGTCGATACCGTGTTGCGGTTTCCAGGTGCCGGTGGGACAGCCGTCCCGATCCGACTGCCCGTGGTCCGCCGAGCGCCATCGGCCGTCGTGGTGTCGAGATCGCTGGCCGCGATGGAGTCCCGAGCCACGAGCGAGGAAGGACGACAGCTGTTCCGCCGAATCCACCAGGCGCCGTTCCTCCCGCAGTTGCTGCCGGCCTTTGCCGGTCTGATCGCCACGAGCAATGGGACGCACGTCTGGGTCCCGGAGTATGCCGCGGACGATTCGGTCACCCGACACCTCGTCTACAGCCGAACTGGTGAACTGCTGGCAACGATCGACCTGCCGGCTGGCCTTTCGTTGCGTGATGCGGGGCCAGGTTGGGTTCTGGGCGTGACCCGGGACGCCGATGACGTCGAGTTCCTGCGGCTCTATCGGCTGGACGACCGGCCTGCCACGGGGAGGGAGTGATGTTGCAGCTGACCCCGGGGTTTCTCACGCTGGCAATGGTCGCGGTCGCCGCGCCGCAGCCTCCTCGGTGGACCGTCGACTCTGCTCCAGCCGTTTCGATCGGTGGTGGTGACGGACCGGCCGACCTCCTGCGCGTCGTCGGCGCCCTCCGGCTCCCCGACGGCCGGATCGTCGTGGCGAACCATGGTACCCACGATGTGCGTTTGTATTCCGCCACCGGCCGGATCGAGGCGTCGTTCGGCCGAAAGGGAAGCGGACCGGGCGAGTTCGAGAACATCGGCTGGCTGGGCCGCGTGGTTGACACGATTCTCGTCTACGACGGATCCCATCGTCGGATTACCCGGATCCGGTTCGGCGCCAAGTCCCCGTTGGTCGGGATCACCAGGGTCGTTTCGACCAGCGATCGTCCCTTCTCGATCGCCGGTCGGCTCTCCTCTGGCGAATGGCTGGCCACCACCGGAATCAGTCCGACGTTCGAGGGACCTCCCGGCGTCCGCCGCCTGCCTGGGTCCGTCGGGTTGGTGCCGCCGGACGGAGCCGGCGCGGTCCGGTGGGTCGCGACGATGCCGAGCGGCGCCGTGTTCGTTCATAGTCCGACGGGGCGACTCGAGGGGGCTTCGGTTGGTTTGATTGCGTTCAGCCCATTCCTCGTCGCGGAAGCGCAGGACAACATCCTTTGGATCGGCGATACCGCCGCCGACACGCTGCTGCGGTACTCCGGTGGCAGGGGACCGCCCGCCGTGATTCGACTCGATCTCCCACGCCGGGCGATGACGAAAGCGATCGCGGAGCGGTCGCTCGCGGCCCGGTTGGCGGAGACCCGTCCAGCCGGGCACGCCTTTGCCCGGGCCGCGCACTCGGCGCCAAATCTCCCGGCGGCCCTCCCCACCTTCGGATCGTTGACGGCCCCGAGTGGCGGTACCGAGTTGTGGGTGAGCGAACACCGGGTCGTGCCCGCGGACTCCATCATCTTCCACGTGCTCGGGCCGGATGGGCGGCGCATCGGCCAGGTGGTGGCGCCGGCAAGATTTTCCCTGACTGACGCCGGTCCCGACTGGATTCTCGGCATCGCGCGCGACTCCGACGATGTCGAGTATGTTCGGATGTTCCGCCTGACCCGCTCTCCGCCTACGCCGAGGTAGCCGTGACCGAACCGCCAGGCCCGATCCAGCACGAGGCAATCGAACACCGAGGCGCGTTTTTCATCGAGCGGGCCGGCAAACGGATTGCGGAAATGCGCTACAGCCGAACCACGCCGACCCTGGTGATCATCGACCACACCGAAGTCGGCCGGGAGCTGGCCGGTCAGGGCGTCGGGCGCCAGTTGCTCGACGCGGCGGTGGCCTGGGGGCGGGCCACCGGGACCAAGTTCATGGCGACCTGTCCCTTTACCCTCGCCCAGTTTGCCAAGGACCCGTCGCTCCGGGACGTGCAGCTCTGACCGAGTTCAGTCCGACTTGAGGGCTTCCATCGGGTGCACGCGGGCCGCGCGGCGGGCGGGAATGAGGCCGGCGCCGACGCCGACGGCGGCCAGGACGAGCGCCGCGCCCGCGAAGGCCGGCAGGTCATGCCCCTGCAGGCCGAACAGCAGCGACTGGGCCGAGCGACCGATCCCGAAGGCCGCCGCCGCGCCGACCAGAATGCCCGCCGTCGTCATCCACCCGACCTGCTTCAGCACCATTCCGCGGACCCGGCCCTCGTCGGCGCCGAGCGCCATCCGGAGGCCGATTTCGCGGGTCCGCTGCGCGATCGTGTAGGCCAGCACCCCGTAGAGCCCGACCGCGGCGAGGAGCGTGGCCAGGATCGCGAATCCCGCGGAGAAGGTGGTGATCATCCGGTCGAGATAGATGTTCTCCCGGACCTGCTGGGGCAGGGTGATGAGGTCGGCCACCGGGAGGTTCGGCTCGATGCGGGCCACCAGGGGCTCGATGGCACCCACCAGGGCGGTCGTGCTGCCGGACGTCCGGACGTAGAAATTGAGCCGGCCCATCCACCGGTTCTGCCGCGCGGCCATGAACAGCACGGGCGGAATCTCGCGCTTGACCTCGTTGTAGGCCGCGTCCTTCACCAGCCCGACGATCTCCATCTCGTCGGCGGGATTCCGCCGGGTGTCCGAGACGAGCGCGTTGCCCATCCGGAGCCGATGGCCGATCGGGTTGCTGCCCAGCTTGAACTTCTTGGCGAACGCCTCGTTGACCACCGCCTTGCGCGGCGCGCCCGGACCGTCGGCGACGGAAAACTCCCGGCCGGCCAGGACCGGAATCCCCAGCGTCTTGAAATAGTCCGGCCCGACGTAGTTGGTCCGGGTGTTGACGTCCGACTCGGGTCGGGTTTCGAACCCGTCGACATCGACGTCGCCACCGTTGCTCCACCCGCGGAGCACCGGCACCATGCCGCTGGTGACGGCCGTGACGCCCGGAATCGCGGCCAGCTCGTCGGTAAGTCGGACGAAGAGGGCCTGCGACCGGACCGAGTCGTAGCCGATCTGCACCGGCGACACCGCAAAGACGACCACGCTGTCGGTCCGGATCCCGAGCTGGACCCGGTTGACGTTGGTGAGGCTCCGGATGAACAGCCCGGCCGAACAGAGCAGCGCCATCGAGAGCGAGATCTGCGCCGTGACGAGGCCGGTCCGGAACCGGACGGTCTTCCGGCCCACCGAGCCTCGCCCCGGGTTGGACTTGGTCACCGCGAGGAGATCGGGTCGGGTGCTGTGGACCGCGGGCAGCAGGCCGAAGATGAGCGTGGTGGCGATCGACACGACCGCGGCGAACAGCAGAACCGGCCCGTCGATCGAGAAGCTCAGATTGCGGATCAGCTCGGCGGGGATGAACGAGGTGATCAGGCCGAGGGTGCCGCGGGCCACCGCCAGGCTGGCCACCCCCGCCGCGACCGCCAGCAGCCCCGCCTCCGCGAGGAGCTGGCCGATCAGCTGCCCCCGTCCCGCGCCCAGGGACGACCGGACCGCCATTTCGGAGGAACGCGCCGCGGCCCGGGCCAGGAGGAGGTTGGCGACGTTGGTGCAGGCCACCAGGAGGACGATGGCGGTGACGCCGAGGAGGAGGGCCAGCGGGGTCCGGGTCTGGCCCATCAAGCTGCTCTGGCCCTGATGGCCCGGTTCCACCCGGAGCCGCTTGGCCTTGAACTGCGCCATCATCTGCTCGGGAATGCCCTTCTGCAGCGGCGCCTCGATGTCGGTCAGGATCGGGGCGTAGATCCCGTTCAGCTGGCTGGCCGCCTCCGCCCGGGTGACGCCCGGCTTGAGTCGGCCGAAGGCGTAGATCCAGTAGGACCGGCGGTCGTCGAACGCGGTTTCGCCCCATCCCTCGACCACCGCCCGCATGGTGAGCGGGACGAACACCCGGGGCCGGGTTCCGAGCGTGGTCCCCTCGAAACCCTTCGGCCCGACCCCGATGATGGTGAGCGGCTTTCCGTTGACGATGATGGCCTGGCCGAGGACGCTCGGGTCGGATCCCAGTTCATTGGCCCAGTAGTGATAGGCCAGGACCACCACGGGATGGGCCCCGACGGTCTGGTCGTCGTTCGGTCCGATCAGCCGCCCGAGCGCGGGCGTCAGGCCGAGAACCGGGAAGTAGGAGCCGGACACGGCCACGCCCTCGCCGGAGAGACTGCGGCCGCGGAACGCCAGGTCGGCGCCGATGCTGCGATGGCCGACCAGCCCGGTGAGCACCGTCTGGGACTTCTCGAGGTCCCGGAACATCGGGTAGGTCAGGATGACGTCGCACCCGCCCGCCTGGTTGCAGCTCTGGGAACCGGGGTTGGGCCACGAGGCCAGCACGTTGACCAGCCGATCGGGATCCGCCACCGGAAGCGAGCGGAGCAGGAGCCGCTGGATCAGCGAGAAGATGGCGGTATTGGCGCCGATGCCGAGGGCCAGGGACGCGATGGCCACCCCGGTGATGAGGGGAGCACGGACCAGCGTTCGGACGGCGAGCTTGAAATTCGGCATCGGAATTCGGGGGTTTGAGGCTCCGCGCGGATTGGCGCGTTCCCCCGTTAGACCCGGGTGGCGGTGAATTCGTTGCCTGGACCGGACGGTCGGCTCTTCGCGCCGGAGGCGGGGAGCGCGCCGACGGTTCGGCGGTGAGTTATGATCCGAGATCCCGATCGAGGCAAACCCTCGGCCCATGGCACCCTGGTCCGCGACGCGACTTCCGCTCATTCAGGCGCCGATGGCGGGGTCGCAGGGGAGCGCCCTCGCGATCGCCGTCTCCGAGGCCGGCGGCCTGGGCTCCCTCCCGGCCGCTCTGCTGACCCCCGACGTCCTGGCAAAGGAACTGGCGGCGATCCGAGCCGCGACCGCCCACCCGGTCAACGTCAACTTCTTCTGTCATCGGACGCCGGAGGTCGACACCGAGCGGGAGACTCGCTGGCGGGCGACGCTGGCCCCCTACTACCGGGAACTGGACCTCGACCCGGCCACCGTTCCCGCCGCCCCGGTCCGCACCCCGTTCAACGCCGAGGCCGCCGCGCTCCTGGCCGAGTTCCGGCCCGCGGTGGTGAGCTTCCATTTCGGCCTGCCGGACGAGGCGCTGCTCGCGCCGCTGCGGCGCGCCGGGACCACCATCCTCTCGTCGGCCACGACGGAGGAGGAAGCGGCGTGGCTCGAGCGCCGGGGCGTCGACGCGATCATCGCGCAGGGGATCGAGGCGGGCGGCCACCGGGGGATGTTCCTCACCGACGACCTGACGACCCAGGTCGGCACGATGGCCCTGGTCCGCCGGATCGTCCGGACGGTGCGGGTGCCGGTGGTGGCGGCCGG
>JAEUJH010000170.1 GCA_016794825.1 Gemmatimonadota bacterium | reverse complement strand
AGCCCGTCGGCGCTCAAGTGTCACTACTGCGGCCACACCGAAGCGGTGGGAACGGTGTGCGGCAAATGCGGCGGGCCGGCCGTCCGGGCGCGGGGGGTCGGGACCCAGCAGGTCGAGCAGGTCGTGGCGGAGCGGATTCCGGAGGCGCGAATTGCCCGGATGGACCTCGACACCACCGGCACCAAGTGGTCGCATCATTGGATCCTCGACCGGGTCGGTCGGGGCGAGGTGGACGTCCTGGTCGGGACCCAGATGGTGGCCAAGGGCATCGATTTTCCGAACGTCACCCTGGTCGGCGTGATCGACGCCGACACCGGACTCCACCTGCCGGACTTTCGCGCGGCCGAGCGGACCTTCCAGCTGGTGACCCAGGTGGCGGGCCGGGCGGGGCGGGGCCCGAAGGGCGGACGGGTCCTGGTGCAGACCCGGAGTCCGGAGCATCCGGCGCTCCAGTTCGCGTCGCGCCACGACACCGAGGGGTTCTGGGCCGCCGAGACCGCGGCCCGCGTCGATCCGCCCTATCCCCCGACGACCGCGCTGGTGAACGTGATTCTCTCCGGCCTCGATCCGGGGCGGGTGTCGCGCGAGTGCGCCCGGACCACCGAGTGGATGGCCGCCCTGGTGGCCCGCCACGAGGTGCCGGTCCAGGTGCTCGGCCCGGCGCCGTGCCCGGTGGAGAAGGTGAAGGACCGGTACCGCTGGCACCTCCTTCTCAAGGGTCCGGACCAGGCGTTAGGCAGGATCGTGCGATACGCCGCGCCCCGGCTCCAGGGCACCGATCACGTCCGGCTCGCGATCGACCGCGATCCGGTGTCGCTGCTCTGAGTCAGGGGTCGAGCCGGAACGAGGCGTCGAAGCCCACGAACACCCAGCGGCCGGGAGCCGGCTCGTAGACCCGGCCCCCGAAGCCGTTGACGGTGGCCGCGGCCAGGTAGCGGCGGTTCCAGGCGTTGTTGATCGCCACGAACGGCGCCAGCGCCGTTCGGCCGGGGCGGGTGCCCGCCGTCAGGTCGGCCCGGAGCCGGAGGGCCGTCACCCCGACGCCCCACCCATCGACCGGCAGGGTATTGCGATCGTCGGCAAAGTAGCGCGAGACGATCTGCTGATCCCATTCGGCCACCAATGGTCCGATCGTCACCACGGCCACCGCCCGGACCACGTGGCGCGGGATGCCGGGCACCTCGAGCCCGTCGAGCGTGTCGGTGGTGGCGCCGGCGCGGAGGCGGTATTCGGAGAACCGGGCGTCGGTGTGGGTGTAGCTCGCGGTGAGGTCGAGGCCGCGGGCCGGCCGCCACGTCAATCCCGCTTCGACCCCTCGAATCACCAGCCGGCCGGCGTTCTCGAAGTAGGCCCGGCCGTCCTGCTCCCGAGCCTGAATCAGCGCGTCGCGAACCGACGACCGGTACCCGGTCAGCGACGCCACCACGGTGCCCGCCGTCCGGAGGCCGCCCTCGAAGGTGACGGTCCGCTGCGGTTCGAGGTCGCGATTGAAGCCGATCGCGCCGTTGGACTGATTGACCAGTTCGGTGGTGGTCGGGGTCTCGAAGGCGCTCGACACCGCGCCCCAGAGGGCGACGACCGGGGTGATCCGGTAGTTGAGGCCGCCGCTGCCGCTCACCGCGCTCATCGCCCGGGTGCCGCCCTGGTCGACCCCGTCGGCCAGGTACCGGTCGCGGACGCGGAACGCCACCCGATCGAACCGCCCCGTTGCCGTGGCGGTGACCCTCGAGGTCGGCTCCGCGTGGAGCGAGACGAACGGGCCGATCTCGGTGACCGTTTCGCGCTGGTCGGCGACGACGGTGTCGGTCGGCACCCCGCCGTTGGCTCGGCGGTTGATCCGGTCGTCGCGCATCCGCTGGAGGTCGAGCCCGAAGGTCAGCCGGGTGCCGCGATCGTCGAGCCGGCGGCGGACGGAGGCCCGCGCTCCGCCGACCAGCCGATCGATGGCGCTGTAGGTCCCGACCCGGGCACCGGTGGGGCCCGGTGGCGCGGTGGCGAGCGGATTGACCAGATCGCGGGCCAGGCCGAACACGGTGAACTCGGCCCCGTTGCCCAGGGCGTCGCCGGTGGTGGCGGTCAGGCCGGCCTGATGCTGGGTGACCGACTTGTCGGCCCCGCGGAGAATGTTGTTGGCGGCCGCGCTGTCCGGGTTGGCGAGGTACTCCGCCCGGGTGAGGGCACCGGGGTTCTGCGCCTCGGGGCTGCGGGTCAGGAAGTAGCGGCCTTTGAGCAGCCAGCTCGAGCCGAGCAGCCGGTTGACGCCGACGCTGAGCTGGGTGGCGCTGGTGGCGCTCTGCTGCCGGACGCCGTCCGAGCCGTAGCGGGACAGCCCAACCGTCCCGCTCCACGGCCCCCGACTTCCGGCCATCTGAGCCGCCAGGCGACTGGTGCCGAAGCTGCCGGCCACGGTCCGGACCCGCGCCGTGAACGGGGCCGCCGGCAGCGCCGAACTGAAGGCGATGACGCCGCCGCCGGCGTTGCCGTAGAGCGCGGACGCCCCGCCCAGGAGGACTTCGGCGCGATCGACGAGGCCGAGATCGAGGTTGGTGAGCTGGGTCTGCCCGTCGGGGAGCGTCTGCGGCAGTCCGTCGAGCAGGACCTTGAGGCCGCGGAGGCCGAAGTTGGCGCGGGCGCCGGCCCCGCGGATCACCAGCCGCTGGTCGAGCGAGGGATTGAACCGGTTGGCGACGTAGAGGCCCGGGATCCTGCCTAACGCCTCGTCGATCCCGTTCTGGAGCTGGGCGCCGCGGAAGGCCGCGCTGTCGGCCACGGCCACGGATGCGGGCACGGCCAGCCGCCGTTCCGGTCCCCGGGTCACCTGGACCTCGAGCGGGGCAAGGGTGGTCGTGTCGCGGCGACGGGCGGTGGAATCCTGCGCCGCCGCGGAACCGGCGACGACGGCCAGCAGCACCAAGGGGGAGAGTCGGGCCATCATGGCAGGCAATATCGCCCGACGACGGGTCGGGAGCCAGCGCCCAAATGCAAGTCCGACGGGCAGATAGCCTGCTTGAATGGGCCCTGCGAGCCCCCTACCTTTCCGCCTGCTCATGACCGGCCTCCTGCCCGACTTCCGCCAACCGCCCTTCCGGGGCGCCCCGCCGGCCCGGTTCGAACCCGCGCCCGCCGCCGGCGTCATGCCGGAGGACTTCTTCAGCACCTCCAACCTGCCGACCTACGTGCTGGTCGACGGGACGTGGAAGATGCCCACTCGTCCCCGGATGGACGGGGTCATCGTCCGCCGGGGGGCCGAGTTGGAAACGGTCGAGCCGCGTCGGGTCCGTCAGGGCGACCTGGTGGCCATCGGGCTGGCGGAGGACGGCAGTCAGGGAATCGTGGTCCATCCGGAGGGCTTTCTCGGCGGCAGCGCCAGCGCCAACGAGTTCCGGTTCATGTCGGCCGAGGTCAGCCGGGAGCGGCCCGCCAACTACGAGGATCTGGCCCGCCGGGTCGAGGAGGAGCGGCGGAACGGTGGCTACCTGGTCTGGGTGGTCGGCCCCGCGCTGGTCCACTCCCGCGCCCGGGCCGACTTCGAGTGGTTCATCACCAACGGCTACGTCCAGGCGGTCCTCATCGGCAATGCGGTGGCCGTCCACGACATCGAGGCCGCGATCTTCGGAACCACCCTGGGGATGACGAGCACCGGCCAGGCGGCGGAAAGCGGCCATGGTCTCCACATGCGCGCCATCAACCGGATCCGGGCCCACGGGTCGATCGAGGCGGCGGTGGCCGCCGGCACCGTCGGTAACGGGATCATGCACGCGCTGGTCACCCGCGGGGTGCCGTACGTGCTGGCCGGCTCGATCCGCGACGACGGTCCGCTTCCCGAGGTGCTGACCGACACGACGGCGGCCCAGGACGCGATGCGGGAACACACCGTCCGGGCCACTGGCGCCATCTTCATCGCCACCGCGCTCCACGCGATTGCCGTCGGCAACATGCTGCCGGCTTTCCACACGCATCGGGGCGGGCCGGAACCGCTGATGACGATCTGTGTCGACCAGACCGAGTTCGTCGTGACCAAACTCAAGGACCGGGGCACCCACCAGGCGTACGGCGTGGTGACCAATGCCCAGGACTTCATGCACGTCTTTCGTCATTACGTGGAACGATGCCGCCAGTAACCGCACCAACCGGACCGGGAGTCGGCGACGGGTGGACCCGTCTGGTCGACGCCATTCGCCAACTGCTGCCCGTCGAGGAAATCGACGGCGTCTGGGTCTTCAAGACGATCCGCTACAACGCCCGCGATTTCGGGACCGCCGTTCTGTCGCGGGTCGACGGCGATCGCCGTCGGATCTATACGGCCCGGTACATCCTGACCGTCAAGGGCAAGACCCGCGGGCAGTTCGAATCGACCCTCGAGGAGGTCGGGAGCGGGCCGTTGTCGGCGCTCGAGGAACTGCTGGCGCTGGTCCCCAAGCGGGCCGACGACGAGGAACCGCCGACCGCGGTGCCGGTGGAGCAGTGGTTCCCGCCGGTGGCGGCCGAGGTGGAGAACGGTGCTGGCCCGAGCTGAGAGCGAGGCCCTGGTCGAGCGGTTCCGGCGCTATCTCCGGGACCGCCGCCTGCCGGTCACCCGTCAGCGGATTGCCGTGGCCGAAATCCTCCTGGCCAGCGACGATCATCCCTCGGTGGAGATCCTCCGCCGGCGGGTGGTCGAAAAGGGCGAGCATGTCGGCATGGCCACGCTCTATCGGACCGTCGACGCGCTGGTCAAGAGCGGGCTGGTGCGGGAACGGGATTTCGGCGAGGGGTTCAAGCGCTACGAGCCGGCCCGGGAGCCGTCGGAGCACGCCCACCTGGTCTGTCGCCGGTGCGGTGGCGTGGTCGAGTTCGCCAACGATCGGCTGGAACGGATGCTCCGGATGACCGCCGACGAACACCACTTCCAGTACGAGCGCCATCGGGTCGAGATCCACGGCGTCTGCGGCCAGTGCCGGAGCCGTGATCTCGGCGGGGCGTTCGAGGAGTCGGACGACCGATGAACGACGCGGGTCCCTCCCTCGGGCCGTTCGTCGCCTTCCTGGGCGGGCTCCTCAGCTTTCTGTCGCCGTGCGTCCTCCCGCTGGTGCCGTCGTATCTCGGGTTCATCACCGGCTTCACCCTCGAGGAGATGGGCAACCGGCGTCGTCTGGCGATGATCCACGCGACGCTCTTCGTCATCGGCTTCTCGCTGGTCTTCATCCTCCTCGGCGCCAGCGCCACCGCGCTCGGGTCCGCGCTCCGGTTCTACAAGGACGCGATCATGCGGGTGGGCGGCGTCCTGATCGTGTTCTTCGGGCTCTACTGCCTCGGCATCATCAAGCTGGGCTTCCTGTCGCAGGAACGGCGGATGCACCTCGACCGGAAGCCGATCGGGTTCCTCGGTTCGGTGCTGGTCGGGATGGCGTTCGGGGCGGGGTGGAGCCCGTGCATCGGTCCGATCCTCGGCGGCATCCTGAGCCTGGCCGCCACCGAGGCGGATCTGGGGCGCGGGGTGTGGCTTCTGGTGGCCTATTCGGCCGG
>JAEUJH010000158.1 GCA_016794825.1 Gemmatimonadota bacterium | reverse complement strand
ATCCGCTCGTCGCACCGGCCGCCGCCGGAGCTGGAGACCGGCAGCTGGAACCGGCGGGACCGCTCGAAGGCGTCCTGGGCGGACCGGGCCCGGGCCACCGGGCGGGCGGTGTCGGCCGCCAGGACCCTGGCAATGGTTTCCGGGTGTTGGAGCGCGAGCGCGACGGCGGCGGCCCAGCCGAGCCCGGGAATCATTAATCCCCCTAGGCGGTAGATTAAGAGGACTTCGGCACGGGCCTTGCTGCCCGGTCCGAGAGGCTTCCACCCTACAATACCGTATCCGACGATGACCTGGCAGGCGTGGCTTACTTTGGCGGTGGCACTGGCCACCATCGTGTCGCTGGCCCGGGACCTGATCAGTCCGGTGTCGGCGATGATGGGGGCGGCTGTCATCGTCCTGGTGGCGGGCATCGTGACCCCCAACGAGGCGTTTGCGGGGTTCGGCAACCCGGCTCCGATGACGGTGGCCGCGCTCTACATCCTGGCCCGGGCGGTCGAGAAGACCGGACTCCTCAATCCGCTCGTTTACGGCCTTCTCGGCCGCGGGGGCGACGGCCGGGCCACCCTGACTCGTCTGCTGGTGCCGGCGGCGTTCGCGTCGGCGTTCCTCAACAACACGCCGATCGTGGCGATGCTGATCCCGGTGGTCCTGGCCTGGTGCGAGCGGAACCGGGCCTCGGCCTCGACCTACCTGATGCCGATGTCGTTCGCGGTGGTGATGGGCGGGGTGATGACGGCGATCGGGACGTCGACCAACCTGGTGGTCAGCGGGATGCTGGAAAAGCAGGGCCTGGCGCCGATGGGCCTGTTCGAGATCAGCCCGGTTGGCGTGCCCGTGGCCCTGGTGGGTCTCGGGGTCCTGATCCTGACGGCCAAATGGCTGCTGCCGAATCGGACGCCGGTTCGGGATCAGCTCGAAGAGGATTATCGCGAGTTCATCATCGACATGGAGGTCGTGCCGGACGGGCCGTTGGCGGGCCGGGGCGTCGAGGATGCCGGCCTCCGCAACCTCCAGGGCGTCTTCCTGCTCCAGATCGAGCGCGACGGTGACGTGATCGCGCCCGTCGGTCCGGGCACGGTGCTGCGGTCGCGCGACCGGCTGTCGTTCGTGGGCCGGGTCGACATGATCCTCGACCTCCAGCGGATGCGAGGTCTGCAGTCGGCCGAGCAGCGGCAGATCACCCACTTCGACACCACCCGTCACACGTTCTACGAAGCGGTGGTCGGTTCGGCGTCGCCGCTGGTGGGGCAGACCCTTCGGGAGGTGGAGTTCCGGAGCCGCTACCAGGCCGCCGTGGTGGCCATCCACCGCTCCGGCGAACGGATCAACGCCAAGCTCGGCGACGTCAAGATCAAGGTGGGCGACACCCTGCTCCTGCTGGCCGACCACGAATTCCACGCCCGCTGGCGCGATCGGAGTGACTTCCTCCTGGTGGCGCCGCTCGGGGGCAGCCCCCCCGGCGTCAGCCGCAAGGCGTGGCTGGTCGGGTTGGTGACGCTGGCGGTGGTCGGCGTGGCGGGGGCGGGTCTGCTCCCGATCCTCCAGGCGGCCCTGATCGGTGTCGCCGTGCTGATCGGCTCCGGCGTTCTGACCGCGGGCGAAGCCCGGAACGCCGTCGACCTCGACGTGATCATCGTGATCGCGGCGTCGTTTGCGCTTGGCACGGCGATCGAGAAATCCGGCCTGGCCGAGGGATTGGCCCATGGCGTGGTGTCGGTGTTCGGATCGGGGGGGACGGCCGCGGTGCTGCTGGGAGTGGTCCTGGCGACGGTCCTGCTCACCGA
>JAEUJH010000138.1 GCA_016794825.1 Gemmatimonadota bacterium | reverse complement strand
GGACCGCTCTCGATGGGCCTGATGGCCACCCGCGAGTTCGACATGTACGGATCGAACCCGGAGCTGGCCGCGCGGATCAACCGGATTCAGGAAGCGATGGAAGCGCGGGGCGACGCGCCCCGGTGACCCGCCAGCCGAGGCCGGCCCTCTCGGGCCGGAGCCTCGTCAGTTCTTCACGTCGATGACCAATCCGCGCTTGAACGTGGTGGCCGACTCGGGGGCATAAGCCCGCGAGTTGGCGCAGACGCTTTCGGCGGGGAAGGTGCCGGAGTTGTACCAGACCTGGGCCCGGCGCGATCCCAACCCCGACACCCCGATCCGGAACCAGATGGTGCTGGTGGCGCTCTGCGTCGGCACGGCCGTCGGGAACGTGAACGTGACGGGTGCCGAGCCGAGATTCTCGCCCGGGATCTGGACCGTTCCGGTGGCGCTGGCGAGGAGCGGCCCGGTCGGTCCGTCGAGGCGGGCCTGGATCGACGCCGGGTAGCTGGCGAGCGGTCCGGTTCCCGACGTCGAGAGCCGGACGGTCACCGTCTTGATCACGTCCGTCGGCGCGTTGATCCGGAGGTCGCCGAGCACCTGCTTGGCGTTCGGAGCCGCCGTGCAGGCCCAGATCGACAGGCCCGTCGTCGGGGTGGCGGCGGTGAAGGTCGCGTCGCGATAACCGGGCAGGTTGGACGGAGCTCCGGGCGCGAAGAGCCCGGCGGTGAGTTCATTCGAACCGATGCCCAGCACCCACGCGTCAACCTGGGCCGTGCCCAAGCCGCCGGTGGTGGCGCCCGGACCGACCGTCACGGTGCCGCCGGTTCCGGTGGCCGTCCAGAACACGGCCTGATTGGCCACCGGGTTGCCGAACTGATCGGTGACCAGGACCCGCGGGGCCGGCGTGACGGCGACGCCGCTGGTGAGTCCGGAGCCGAACGAATAGGTCGGCGCGCCGGCCCCGGTCATGAAGGTCTCGATCGACCGGGCGGGTCCGGCGCCGACCGAGATGATCCCGGTGAGCGGCGAAGCCAGCGCGCCCGACGTGAACTGGAGCGCGCGGCCGCCGACCGTGCCATCGAACCGCAGGTCGGTGAACGTGCCGACGCCCGCGACGGTCGGGATCGTGGTGGTTCCGGCCAGGATGCCGGGGCCGGCGCCCACCACGGCCGTCATCTGGGCCGGCGCGGTGACGGCGTTGCCGAACTGATCCTGAATGCCGACGACCGGCTGGGTCGCGAACGGAACGCCGGCGGCGGCGCCAGCCGAGGGCTGCACAAGGATTGCCAGTTTGGCCGCCGGTCCCGCCGCCACGACGACGTCGCTCGGCGCCGAGGTGATGGCGCCCGCGGTGAACTGGAGGCTGCGCGTCCCGATCAGGCCGTCGATTCGGAGGTCGGTAAAGGTCGCCACGCCGCCAACCGCGGAGACGGTGGTGGTCCCGGCCAGCGCACCCGCCCCCGCGCCGATGACCGCCTGCACCGTGGCCGTCGAACCAACCGTGTTGCCGAAGCGATCCTTGACCGACACGACCGGCTGCACCGACAGCGGCACTCCGGCCTGCGCCGTCGGTGAGGGCGGCGTGACGATGCCGAGCTGGGCCGGCGGGCCGGGGACGACCAGGACCGTGCTCGTCAGCGCCTGGGTCATCCCGCTGAAGCTGAAGGTGACGGTCTGCGTCACTCCGGCGACGGGTCCGCCGATCGCGAGGTCGACGAAGGTCGCGATGCCGGCGGGATTGGTCACCACGGGCCCGGTGAATGTGGCCGTGCCGCCGCCCGCCGTGACCGCGGCCGTGACTGTCACGCCCGCCCGCGCGACCGGGTTGCCGAGCGCGTCGAGCAGCTGGAACGACGGCTGCTGGACGAGCGGTTCGCCGGCGCCGCCCGACGGCGACGGGGCCGTGAGGATCCCGAGGGTGGCGGGCTGCCCCGCGGCCGAGACGACCAGCCAGTTGAGCGACGGCCCCGACGCCGATCCGTCGTTGGCGGTGATGGTCACCAGGTTGGCGTTCGGGAACGCGAGGGACGCGGGGTCGAAGGTGGCCGTCAGGTTCGCGAAACCGGCCGTGTTCCCGAACGACAGGCAGGGCAGCGTCGCGACCCCGTTGGCGTCGGTCACCACCTGGACCTGGCCGTTGACCGGCACCACGCCCTGGGCGGTGCAGACCCGGGCGTCGGAATCGGGGTCGTAGGCCTGGGCCGCGCCGGTCGAGAACGTCACCGTCACCCCCGCCACCGGGTTCGAACCGTTGGCGTCGCCGCCCGGGGTCCGGATGGTGACCGACGGCAGGCCCGTGAACGTCCGGCTGCCCACGGTTCCCTCGAAGTACGCCGACGGGAGCGGCGGATTGGCGGCCGGGGCAAAGCTCGTGGCCTTGCCGCCGATGCCACCGACGGCCGAGAGGGTCGGGCTCACCACCGCAAAGGGGCTGAACCGGCTGGTCAGCCCGCCGATGCCGCCGACGAACATGATCGGCGCGGCCTCGAGACGGCGCGGCAGCATGAGGTCGGTGGCTTCGCGGAGGACCCGGGCCAGCCAGGTGGCCGGCGTGGTTTCGCGGACGCCGAGCGTGCTGCAAGTGGCCGCGAGCGACGGCGGCACCGGGACCGGCGGGAGCAGTTCGAACCCCACCGTCGGATCCTGGTGGCCCACCAGGAGGTCGGTGGGTGCCGTGGCCGGCGGACACAGCACGACCGTGATCGGCTGGGTCAGCGTGAGCTGCGGATAGGTGGTGATCGACAGGTACCCGGGGAAGCAGTCGAGCACCGTGGTGACCGGGCACGGCCCGCCACTCAGATCGGTGAGCGACACCAGCGTCCCCACGGGGACGATGTTGGCGGGGAACTCGACGCCGCCGACGGCCGGAAGGTCGAAGGCCTTGGCCGAGTCGCCGGGATTGAGGTCGAACACCTCGCCGCTGATGCCGACGAAGCACCAGAGGTTGCCGATCAACCGGTCGAACGCGGCCTCGTGGGCTTGCTGCCGGTTCGGCGGGAGTCGATGGAACTTGCGTTCGATGAACCGGACCAGGAGCCGGGTCGACGCCCGGGCCCCCTCGACGTTACCGGCGTCGAGTTGGCGCTGGACCTTGCTGAAGGTGGCCAGCGCGCCGACCACGCCGGCAAACCCCTCGAGCAGTTCCCGGGGCGCGGCATCCAGGCTGGCGTCGATGAAGAACCGGATGATTTCGGCCCGGACTCCCGCCGTGGTCAGGGCGGGGCAGAACGGGTTCGGCACCTGGCCGGCCGCGATGTCCGGGACCTCGATGTCTTTCGGCTCCGTCGGGGTCAACGGCCTGGTGACCTCGCTTCCGCCGCAGCCCACCAGTATCAGGGCAATGGCAACGGAAAACGGAACGGAAATGCGCATGCGGGTCGGCCACCAGTTCGGGTCGAGGTACGGAGGGGCCGAATGGCCCTGTTCCAGCTGTCCGATTTCGGGCCAATGTCAGGGGAATTGACAGTCGGCGCAAGGGCCTCGGAGGCCAGTGTTACCGAAGTGCAACCAGTGGCACGTTTGGGGGTGGGTTTTCGTCCAGAAGGGGCAAAAAAGGAGGGGCGGCGCGACGGCGCCGCCCCTCCTCCCGCCTGCGAGCCCGACCCTAGTTGGTGACGTTGATGACCAGGCCCCGAGCGGCCACGGTCGAGGTCCCGGGCCGATAGATGACCGAGCTGAAGCACGGGTCGTTGGCCTTGAACGTCGTGCTCGAATGCCAGAGCTGCGGTTTCCGGGTGGCCGGCGTCACGACCGTCGGCATGAACCAGATGGTCGCCGAGCCGGCCTGTTTGGCGATCGAACTCGGGAACGAGAACGTCACCGCGGTCGGGTTTCCGTTGTTGCCCGGAAGCACGACCTTGCCGGTGGCGGTGCCCAGAATGGTGCCCGTCGGGCCGTTCAGGCGGGCCACCAGGGTGGCATCGTAGTTCGACATTTCGCTCGACGACCCGGTCACCGACATCTGGACTGTCACCTTCTTGATCGTCCCGTTAGGTGCCTTGATGCTCACCGGGCCGAGGTCGGCCTTGGAGGTCGGGGCGGCGGAGCAGGCCCAGACCGAAACGCCGGTCGGAGTCGTGGCGGTAAAGACGGCGTCCTGATAGCCGGGCAGGGCCGGGGGCACGCCGGGCGCGTACAGACCGGCGGTGGCCTGGTTGAGGCCGTCGCCGAGGAGCCACGACTCCGCCTGGGCGATGCCGGCCGCGTTGGTGGGCGTGCCGGTTGCGCCGACGGTCAGCAGACCGCCGTTGCTCGTCGACGAAGCCCAGTACACCGCCTGGTTGGCGACCGGGTTGCCGAACGTATCGGTCACCAGGACTCGGGGCGCCGGCGAAGCGTTGGTGAACGCGATGAGCCCGGGACCGTAGCTGTAGGTCTGGGTCGGGGTGGCGCCCATGAAGGTCCGGATGGCCGCCACGCTGCCCGCGGTCACCGTCACCGAGCCGGTCGTGACCGGTGAGGTCAGGCTCCCGGAGGTGAACTGGAGGGTGCGGTCACCGACGACGCCGTCGAAGCGAAGGTCGGTGAACTGCGCGACGCCGGCCACGGTCGAGATCGACGTGGTCCCTTGGAGGGTCGGCGGCCCCGAGGCGAGGATCGCCGTCACGATCGCCGGGTCGGTGACCGGATTGCCGAACTGGTCGAGGACGGTCACGATCGGCTGGATCGAGAACGGCTGGCCGGCGGCTGCCGTGCCGCCGGGCTGCTGGGTGATGACCAGCTGCGCCGGCGCGCCGGACGCCACGACGATGGCCGTGGTCGGCGCCGAGCTGATCGAGCCGAGAGAAAACGACAGGGTCCGGGTGCCGACCAATCCGTCGATCCGGAGTCCGCTGAACGTCGCGACGCCGCCGACCGCGTTGACCGAGGTCGAGCCGGCGAGCGCGGGGCTCCCGCTCGCCACCGTCGCCGACACCGAGGCCGTCGAGGTGATCACGACGTTGCCGTACTGGTCCTGGATGGACACCACCGGCTGAGTCGAGAAGGCCTCGCCCGCTCGAGCCGTGGCCGACGGCTGGGTGGTGATCGCCAGTTGAGCGGCCGGCCCCGCCGACAGGAGCAGGCTGCTGGTGAGCGGCTGGGTCGCGCCGGAGAACTCGAAGCTCAGCGTCTGGGACACCCCCGCCACCGCCCCGCCGACGGCCAGGCCGGTGAACGTGACGTGACCGGCGGCATCGCTCGTGGCGGTGTTGCCGGCGGCGGTTCCGCCGCCCGCGGTCACGGTCGCCGTGACGGTGACGCCGGCCACCGACACCTCGTTGTCGAACGCGTCGAGCAACTGGAGTTCCGGTTGCTGGGTCAGCGGGACGCCGGCCTGACCGGTGGCCGACGGCGCGGTGGCAAAGCCGAGGCGGGTCGGCACGCCGGCGGTCGATTTGACGAGCCAGTTGAGCGAGTTGCTCGACCCGCTGTTCGCGTCGGTGGCCGTGATCGTCACCAGATTGGCGTTCGGGAAGCCGAGACTCGTCGGGTCGAACGTGGCGGCGAGGTTCGCGAAGCCGGCCTTGGTGCCGAACCGGAGACACGGGACGGTGGCGACCCCGCTCGCGTTGGTGACGACCTGGACCGAACCGGACGCCGGGACGTTGCCCTGCGCGTCGCAGACGGTGGCCTCGGAGTCGGGATCGTAGAGCTGGGCGGCGCTGGTCGTGAACGTCACGGTCACGCCGGCAACCGGGTTGGACCCGTTGGCATCGCCGCCCGGCGTGGCGACGGTGACCGATGGGAGATTGGTGGTCACCGTCGTTCCGACGCTGCCTTCCACGTAGACCTGCGGCAGCGGCGGGGTGAGCGACGGCCCGGCCGGCGGGGCGAACCTGGTGGCGGTTCCGCCGGTGCCGCCGACAGCGGTGAGCGTGGTGTTGATCAGGCCGAACGGGCTGAACCGAGTGGTCAAGCCGCCGATGCCGCCCAGGAACATCACCGACGAAGCCTGGAGCGGGGTCGGGAGCAGAAGGTCGGTGGCCTCCCGGAGCATCTGGGCAAACCAGCCGGCCGGCCCCGACGAGGACGCCGTGGTCGAGCAGGTGGTGGCAAGGAGTCCCGGGACCGGCACCGGATCGAGGATCCGGAAGCCGAGGGCGTCGTCCTGATGCCCGATGGCCAGGGTGGCCGGAGCCGTCGACGGCGGGCAGAGGACCACGGTGGCCGGCGTCGGGAGGACGGTGTTGGGGTACAGATTGATCGCCAGATACCCGGGGTAACAGTCCAGGGTGGTGCCGAGCGGGCAGGGGCCGCCGACCAGGCTGGTCAGCGACACGATGGTTCCGACGGGCACCACGTTGGCCGGGAACTGCACGCCGCCCACGCCCGGCACGTCGAACGCCTTGGCGGGATCGCCGGGGTTCAGGTCGAAGACCTGCCCGCTGATCCCGACGAAGCACCAGAGGTCGGCAATGGTCTTGTCGTAGAGGGCCTGACTCGCGGCCCGTTCCGCCGCGGTCAGGTTGCTCTGCTTGTTGGCCAGGAACGCGACCAACGCCTTGGTGGCGGCCCGAGCGCCGTCGATGTCGCCCGCGTCGAGGAGATTCTCGATTGCCTGGAACTTGCCCTTCGTCGAGTTCACGTCGGGCCAGGCGTTCTTGACGAAGAGCGCGGCCAGATCCGCGTCGATGTCGGCCGAGGTGAGCGGGGCGCAGTAGGGATTCGGCACCGCGTTGGCGGCCTGCGGGCGGCCCGGGATGCTCGGTCCTTCGGTCGGGACCTGAACCACGTCACTCGAGGCGCAACCGGCCGCGGCCAGCAATGCGGCGAGGGACATGACGAGGCGAATACGCATCAAACCTCCACGACGGAGTCTGGGTGCCACGAGCGATCGACGGGTTGGACTGGTGGGGGCCGATTGGCCCTGGAGATCAACCTGCTTGGTGGGGAATGTCGCGAATCAGGACAGGATGGGCAAGGGGGCAGCTAACTCGGGCGAATGGCGCAAGTATAAGTAAAATATGATGTTGTGGCGCCACACCGTAAAACAATGGTTATTTTGATCGTTGCGTGCATGCAACAGTCGGGAGGGCTACGGCTTCTTCCCGACCAGGTCGTTGAACGGGCCATAGCTGCGCAGCGGCTCGAACTGCCAGCCCGGTTCATCGCGATACGCGTCCACCGAACTCGGGTTAGCCGCGAAGAACAGCTTGAACATCTCGACCGCGCGAGGAAGGTCGCCGAGCTGGCCATAGGCCCAGGCGCCGAGCAGGGCGATGTCCCGGGTCGGATCGATCTCGGCGTTGCCGAGGGACCGATCGGCCACGCTCCGGGCGCTGTCCTTGAGCCCCGCGCGGGCCAGCGCCACCGCCACCAGCATGCTCCCCTGGAGCCGCATCAACTCCTGCCGCTCGGCAGAGTACTTGGCCACCGAATCGACCAGCCGCCACGCCAGTCCGATGTCGGGCGTGGGCCGGGCCGGGCTGGCCTGGAGCTGGAGTTCGCAATAGAAGCCGGCGGCTGACTCGGGAAATCGCCGCTGGGCCTTGGCGCACCAGTCGGCGGCCTTGGTGAAGTTCCGGAGGTCGAAGTCGGACGAGAACAGCCGATCCAGGATGCCGGCCGCGTTCTCGAGGAAGGCGTCGGCCTCGTAGGCGCGGGTGGCGGCCAGGTTGACGTCGGTGGCGGTTCCGGTCCGGTAGTAGAGATGCGAGAGGCTGGCCCAGGCACCCGCCTGGAGCGGGTTGATGGCCTTGGCCTTCTCGAGGTCGAGCCGGGCCCGGTTCAACAGATCGGCGCCCTTCCGGGCATCCGGTTCCAGGCCCAGCAGGTACTTCCAGTACTGGAGGTTCCCTCGGATCTCGCGGGCGTCGGCGTTGTTCGAGTCGATGGCGAACGCCCGGGCCATGTGCCCGAGCCCGGTCTCGATCCACTGACCGAGCCCGATCGGATCGAGATCCAGGAGGCGCGACCGCTTGTAGGCCACGAGACCCCGGAGGATGGTCGGCTGGGCCCAGCTCGGATCGGCCTTTTCGGCCAGAGCCAGGACCGAATCCGCCGCGGCAAAGGCCCGGTCGCGGGTCGTCCGGGCCGTCGAATCGGATCTGGCGGCGGCGGCTTCGGCCCGCCGCCGGAACGCTTCGCCGCGCTGGACCAGCGACCAGGCCTCGACGCTCGAGGTGCTGGCCTGCTGGCGCTGGAGTTTGATCTCCTCCCGCAATTGCTGCCGGATCAAGTCGGCCACCCGCTCGGCCACCGAGTCGCGGACCGCGAGCAGGTTGGTGGCCGGCTGTTCGATGGTGGCCCGGGTCCCGAATTCCGCCCCGCTGTTGCCGTCGATCAGGCGAACCGTCACGGCCACCCGGTCGCTCGACCGGGAGACCTCGCCCCGAACCAGCGTTCCGGTGCCGAGGACCTTGGCGGCGCTGTCGAACGCGGTGGTGCCGCGGAACGGCTCGACGCCTCGCTTCGACACCACCGACAACCCGCTCACTTCGGTCAGCCGGCTGATCAGGTCTTCGGTCAGACCGTCGGCCACGTCGCCCAGACTCCGATCGGGGCTCCCGTCCTCGAAGTAAAGGACTGCCACGTTGTGGAGGTCGAGGTCGTTGGCGGACGGGGCCGGGGCGGCGCGCCCGGCGCCGAGCTTCCAGGCCGCGAACCCGCCGCCCGCCAGGAGGACCACGGCGGCGGCAATGGCCCAGGGCTTCTTCCAGACCGGGCGAGCGGCCGCGGTCTCCTCGGCCTGGTAGGCCTGGGTGGCCTGGGTCGGGATCCGGCGGGTGGCGGTGTGGCGCATCACCACCCGGCGGGACGCCGTGGCGCCCATCGGAAGCCCCATCAGGGTCGAGAACTCGGCCGCGGTCTGCGGGCGGTCGGTGGGCGTCTTGGCGAGGGCCGCGAAGATGGCCTCTTCGACTTCCTCTGGCACCGTGTTCCGGATGATCCGGATGCTCGGCACCGTTTCCATGGCGTGGCGGGCCATGATCGCCATGGCGTTCTTGCCCGTGAACGGCGGCTCGCCAGCCAGCATCTCGTACAGCATGCAGCCCAGCGAGTAGATGTCGGCGGTCGGGCCGACTTTTTCGCCCGCGGCCTGTTCCGGCGCCATGTAGACCGGGGTGCCGAGCGCCATGCCGGTCTGGGTCAGCTTCTGGGCCCCGCCCTCGGACGCCGCGCGCGCGATCCCGAAGTCCGCGACCAGCGCGTGCCCGTTCGAGATCAGGACGTTCTCCGGCTTGATGTCGCGGTGGACGATGTCGTGCTCGTGGGCGTGGCCCAGGGCGCCCGCCACCTCGAGGGCAATCTGGATCGCGTCGTCGACCGGGAGTTGGCCCTCCCGGTCGAGCCGATCGCGGAGCGACTCGCCCTTGACGAAGGGCATGACGTAAAAGAGCAGCCCATCGGCCTGGCCCGAGTCGTAGAGGCCGAGGATGTGGGGATGCTGGAGCTTGGCGGCGAGGCGGATCTCGCGCTCGAACCGATCGGCGCCGATCGACGCGGCCAGTTCCGGGAAAAGGACTTTGACCGCGACATCGCGGTCGTGCTTGATGTCGGTGGCGAGGTACACGACCGCCATGCCGCCGCGGCCGAGTTCGCGAACGAACTGGTAGCGGTCCTGGAGAGCGGCTTGCAGTCTGGGGAGGATGTCGGGCGCGGCCACGAACAGAAGTATGGAGCCCCGTTCGGGATTGCACCAGTCAGCGGTGGGCCCGGACCAGCGCCGCGCGGCCCGATCCGTCCGCGGGCGACGCTGTTTACGCTTGGCTGGGTCCGGCGTCCCGATCGAGGGCGTCGAGGTCGGCGGCCGTGTCGACGTCGGGGTTGTCGCCGGGGAGGTCGACCCGGTCCCATTGGAGTCCCCGGTCGGCCACGATCCGATCGAGTCCCCGGTCGCCCTCGGTGAGCGAGACCAGCGCCCAGTGGGACCGCCCGAGGAGGACGGGATGTCCGGGTGTCTCCGGGGCCGCGGCATATCGGGGCCGCGCCAGCACCAGCGGCGATCCGGCACCCCGGTTCACCAGGGCCCGGATGGCGTCGACCGACAGGCGAGGCTGGTCGCCGAGGATCAGGAGGGCCGCGGTGACCCCGCGGAGATCGTGGACCGCCTCGAGGGCCACGAACCCGGCCTTGATGCTCTCGGCAATGGCCGGCCGCTCCCGGGTCACCATCACCGCGTCGCACTCGGCTTCGGTGGCGAAGGCGCCGACCTCCGGCGCCGCCGGTGAATGGACCACCACGATCGGGCCGAGGAGTCCCTCGGTCCGGGCGGAAACGACGGTGGCGAGGACGTGCTCGATGAGCGACCGTCCTCGCCACCGGGCGAGCAACTTGTTCTGTCCGGTGCCGAAGCGGGTGCCCGACCCCGCCGCCAGCACCAGTCCGACGACGCTCAGCCGGCCCGACCCAGCGCGGTCTGGATGGCCCGCTTGGCGGCGACCCGGGCCAGGTGAGCCCGATACTCCGCCGAGGCGTGGACGTCGCTGTTGACCACGACCGAATCCGCCACGGCGCTCAAGGCCGCGTCGAGCGCGGCGTCGTCGCCATGGGTGCCGATCGCGTCGGGCACGTCGGCCAGGTAGGCCTTTTCGCCCACGCCGGTCAGGGCCAGGGTCAGGCTCGCGATGCTCTTCCGGCTCCGGGTGACGATGGCCGCGGCGGCCGCGATCGCGTAGCCCGACGCCTTCTGATCGAAGCTGACGTAGGCCATCCCCGCTTTCTTGGGCGGGGCCGGCAGGGTGATGTCGTAGAGCATCTCGTCGTCCTTCATGGCCGTCACGAAGGGCGAGATGAAGAACTCCCGCGCCGCCACCGACCGTTTGCCGGCCTTGGAGCGGAGATTGAAGGTGGCGTCGAGGGCCAGCATGACGGCCGGCATGTCGCTGGCCGGATCGGCGTGGGCCAGGCCTCCGCCGACAGTGCCGCGGTTGCGAACCTGGGTATCGCCGATGCCGAGGGTGGCTTCGATGATGATCGGATACTTCTCCGCCAGGATCGTCGACTCGACCAGATCGCGGTACGTGGTGGCGGCGCCGATCCGGACGCCTCGGCCCTTGGCCTCGATGCCGCGCAGTTCGGCCAGGTCGCCGATGTCGATCAGCTTGGCGGGTTGGGCCAGCCGGAACCGCATCAGCGGCAGGAGGCTGTGGCCGCCGGCGATCAGCTTCGCGTCGCCGCCGGCGAGCCCGTTGAGCACCTCGCGGACCGATTTGGCCCGAGTGTAGTCGAATCCGACCGGGATCATCGGGCGCCTCCCTTCGCCTGCTGAATGGCGGCCCAGACCCGGGCCGGCGTGAGCGGTTTGTCGATGTGCGTGATGCCGAGGGGGCTCAGCGCGTCGATGACGGCGTTGACGAGGCAGGGGACCGAGGCGATGGTGCCCGCCTCGCCGATGCCCTTGACGCCGAGCGGATTGACCGGCGACGGCGTGTAGGTGTACTGCGATTCGATGGCCGGCATCTGGCTCGCCTTCGGCACGGCGTAGTCCATCATCGTGCCGGTCAGGAGCTGGCCGTCGTCGCTGTACACGGCGATTTCCTGCATCGCTTCGCCGATGCCCTGGATGACGCCGCCGTGGACCTGGCCTTCCACGATCATCGGATTGATGTGGGGGCCGCAGTCGTCGACGCAGACGTAGCGGAGAATCGTGGTCTCGCCGGTCTCGATGTCGACTTCGACGGTGGCGATGTGGGTCCCGTACGGGAAGACGAAGTTGGTCGGGTCGAAGAACGCGCTGCACTCGAGCCCCGGTTCCATCCCGGCCGGCATGTTCCACGCGACGTTGGCCATCAGCGCCAG
>JAEUJH010000136.1 GCA_016794825.1 Gemmatimonadota bacterium | reverse complement strand
CTCCACCACGATGGCGCAGCCTTCCTTCCGGATGGCGTTCTTGGCCAGATGGAGATGGTAGAGCGACGTGCCCTTGTGGAAGATCGGCGTTTCCGGCGAGTTGAGGTACTTGGGCTCGCCCTGCCGCAGCAACCGGCCGCCAAACGCGACGACCCGGCCGCGGAGATCGTGGATCGGAAAGAGCAGCCGGCCGCGGAACCGCGGGATGACGGTGCCGTCGTCGCGCTTGACCAGCAGGCCCACCTCGAGGAGGATGGCCTCGTCGATGCCGAGTTGCTTCATGGCGGTCGGGAACGAGCGGTCGTCGGGCGCGTAGCCGAGCCCCCACTCGGCGGCCACCGGCATCGGAACGTCGCGGCTTTCGAGGTATTTGCGCGCGGCGTCGGCGTCGGCGCTTTCGCGGAGGCGGGCGGCAAACCACTCCTGCGCCACCGTCATGGCCCCGAAGAGCGATTCGCGATGCTGATCGATCGGCTGGGCGGCCCGTCCCTCGGGAATGGTGATCCCGACCCGGCGCGCCACCTCCCGGACGGCGGTCGGGTAGTCCATCCCGAACCGCTTCATCAGATAGGTGTAGACGTCGCCGGCCGCGTGGCAGACGTAGCAGTAGTAGAGCCCCTTCTTCGGCACCACCGCGAAATTCCGGTGGGTCCCGCCGTGGAACGGACAGGGTCCCCGCCAGTCGGCCCCGGTGCGCTTGAGCTGGACGTTCTCGCCGATGATCTCGACCAGGTCGGCCGTATCCCGGATCTGTTCGATCAGCTCGTCGGGAATCATCTCAGCCGTTCCCGAACTCGACGATGGTGACGCCGGTGCCGCCCTGGTTCCGTGGCGCGAAGTCGAACCGGGCGACCCGGCGATCGGTCTTGAGCACCTGACGGACCCGGTCGCGGACCACCCCGGTTCCCATCCCGTGGATGATCCGGAGGTAGGGGTTCTCCGCCAGGATCGCGGCGTCGATCGCGGCCGTGGCCACCACCACCGCCTCGTCGCCCCGCATCCCGCGGAGGTCCACCTCGAAGGCCGCCGCCGGCGAGGCAAAGTCCGCGGACTCGGATCGGGGCCGCTCCTTGGGCGGCGGGCCGGCCACCGGTTCGCACTCGGACAACGGGACGACCACCTTGACCGCGCCTAACGTGACGACCGCCTTGCCATCGCCCCGGATTTCGCGGACCGTGCCGGTGCCCCCGGTGGCCAGCCGGACCCGGCGGCCCACCGTCACCGCGCCCCCGACCGGCTGGTCGGCGGTCGGACGGTCGGCCGCGGCCAGCGCCTCCCGCGCCTCGTTGGCGGCATCCTCCACCACCCGGCGGGCCTGCCGCGCTTTGTCCGGATCGACGGCGCCCTGAGCCAGGCGGAGCGCTTCCTCGACCCGGGCCCGGGCCTCGAGCAGGTGGCGGCGGGCTTCCTGGCGGCCGAGTCGATCCGCTTCTTTTTCGCGGCGCTTGAGTTCGGCGTCGCGGATGCCCTGCGCTTCGGCCACCGCGGCCGCGGCCGCTTCCCGACTCTCGACCACGCATTCGCGGTCGGTCACCTCGCGCTCGCGCCGTTCGAGTTCGCGAGCCCGGGCCTCCACCTGGGCCAGCAGTTCGTCGAGGGCCCGCTCCTGCACCGGCACCTCGCGCTCGGCCCGCTCCAGCACCGCCGGATCGACGCCGAGCCGGCGGGCAATGGCGAGGCCGTAGGATCGGCCCGGCACGCCCTTCCGGAACCGGAACGTCGGCTTGAGCGCCTCGGCGTCGAAGTCGAGGGAGCCGTTGACGATGCCCGGCACCTCGCCCGCCAGCGATTTGAGCGCCCCGAGGTGGGTCGTGGCAATCGTCCGGGCCCCGCGGCTGGTGAGCGATCGGAGCACCGCGCTGGCCAGGGCGCCGCCCTCGGCCGGATCGGTCCCGCTCCCGATCTCGTCCATCAGGATCAGGGTGTCGGGCCCGGCGGTGGCCAGGATCTGCCGGACGGCCACGACGTGGGCGCTGAAGGTCGAGAGATCGGCCGCGATTGACTGATGGTCGCCGATGTCGGCAAAGACCCGGTCGACCACCGGCAGCATCGTGCCCGGCCCCACCGGCGGGACGATGCCCGACTGGGCCAGCTGGACCGCGATGCCGACCGTCTTGAGGAGGACCGTCTTGCCGCCGGCGTTGGGACCGCTGATCAGCAGGGTCCGTTCGCCCGGCTCGAGCGAGAGGTCGAACGGTACCACGTCGAGGCCGCGAGCCAGGAGCAGCGGATGCCGGGCCCGGACCAGCACCAGCCGATCCGACCCGATCGTCGGCACCGCGGCTTTCACTTCGTGGGCGTAGCGGACTCGGGCCACCAGGTCGTCGCCCGCCACGCACATGGCGTGGGCGGCCGCGAGCAGCCCGGCGTCGGGCCGGGCCCGCTCGGTCAGTTCCCGGAGGACCTTGAGTTCCTCGCGCTCGGCCTCGACCACGGCGGCCCGGAGCGCGTTGCCGGACTCGATGGCGGCCGTGGGTTCGACGAACAGGGTGCCATGACTGGCCGACTCGTCGTGGACGATGCCTTCGGGCCGCTGGCGCGAGTCGCGCCGGATCGGGATGACGTAGCGGTCGCCCCGAATCGTGACCTGGGCACCGGCCGGCGCGGCCTGGCCGTCGAGGTTGCGGAGGACGGTCTCGAGTTTCTTGACCAGCCGGTCGCGGGCGGCGTGGATTTCCCGGCGGGCGCGGAACAGAGCCGGACTGGCGGTGTCGAGGACTTCGCCCTCGTCGTTGATGGCGTCGGCCAGCCGTTGATCGAGCTTCCGGTCCGGGAGCGGGACCGCCAGGGCGGCCACCAGCGGGGCCTCGGCCTCGATCCGCTTCAACTCGGCCACCGCAATCCGGGCCGCGGCCAGGCTCTGCTTCAGGGCGGCGAGTTCGACCCCGTTCAGCACGCTGCCCTCGACCCGGAGCCGGGCCAGGACCGGGCCGACCTCGGGCACCGGCGGCACGTCGATGACGACACCCCGGTCCCAGAGGGTCAGCAACTCGGCCACGGGCGCCAGTTCGAGCCGCGCGACGACCGGATCATCGTGGGGCCGCCGCCGGCGGACCCGCTCGGCGCCGAGCGGCCCCCGGGCATGGCCGGCCACCACGTCGAGCACCTGATCGAGGTCGAGCGCGTCCCGAGCTTCCTCCACTACCCCCCCTGAAAAGTGGAGCGGGGTGCTGGCGCTCCGCGCCTGCACCCCGCTTTCGTCTGCCTCAAAGCCTGCTTCAGCCACGAGCGAATCGGGCGGTCCTGCGGGTTTTCCGAACGGCGGCATTCTGCTTCCGCTTCCGCTTCTCGCTGGGCTTTTCGTAGTGGCGGTGCTTGCGGAGGTCGGAGAGGATCCCCGCCTTCTCACACTTCTTCTTGAAGCGCTTCAACGCTCGCTCGAAGCTCTCGTCATCGTGGATGATGACTTCCGACATGCTCGGTAATCACCCCTCTCAAGCAACTCAGGGCGAAAGCAATGAGAGGGGCCAATTTAGCGGCCGGCGTCAGGTCCGACAAGGCGCGCTCAGCCCGGCGGCCAGCTCATCCGCCGGCCACCCAGCACGTGCACGTGCACGTGCCCGACCGACTGGCCACCGTCGCGCCCGGTATTCACCACCAGCCGGTAGCCCCCGGCGTCGAGGTCGAGCTGCTTGGCCACCTGCACCGCCAGCCGCATCGTCTTGGCCACCTGGGCTTCGGCCCGGTCGGTGTCGGCGTCGGCCATGCTGGAAATGTGCTCGGCCGGAACGACCAGCACGTGGGTGGGCGCCTGGGGGTTGAGGTCCCGGAAGGCCACGGCGTCCGGGGTTCGGGCCACGATGGTGGCGGGAATCGAGCCCGCCACGATTCGGCAGAAGATACAGTCACTCACGGGGCGTCCTTTCGTTGCAGCGACACGGCCACGGCGGCGGCCACCGCGGCCGTTTCGAACCGGAGGGTCCGGGCAGCCAGCCGAACCGGCTCGAATCCGGCCCCCAGCAGGCGCGTCCGTTCCTCGTCGGTAAAACCACCCTC
>JAEUJH010000087.1 GCA_016794825.1 Gemmatimonadota bacterium | reverse complement strand
AGCACCGTCGGCCACGAACGCCGCCACCTCCAGCAGATCGCCGGAATCCGAGCCCATGCCCAGTTCCCGAAAAGCTGATCCGCTCGAGACGATCCCCTCGATCGGGCCGAGCCTCGCCGCCGACCTCCGACTCCTCGGCTTCCGCCAGGTGGGCGACCTCGCCACCGCCGACCCCGAGCGGATGTACCAGGAACTCTGCCGGAAGACCCGCTCCCACCAGGATCGCTGCGTCCTCTATTCGTTCCGCTGCGCCGTCTACTATGCCAGCCGGACCCGCCATCAGCCCGAGTTGCTCAAGTGGTGGAACTGGAAGGACCGCCCCCTGGCCCCGGAGGCCAGGAAGCCGCGGCGGCAACGCGCGGGGTAGTGGCCATCGGACGCCGAAACTCCCGGCGCCACTACGGCGTCTGATTCGGGAACCTGGTCTCCCCGTCACTCAACGCCACGCCCAACAACAGCACCATTTTCGTCGCCGGCAGCGCGCTCGGCCAATGGGCCCACTCCGACAACGTGTGCTGATTGCCCCCGAACGCCCGCCCGATCGAGATCGACGGAATCCCCCGCACCACCCCCATGTTCGCATCCGTCGACCCCGTCGCCTGCGTCTTCCGCTCCGGCGGCCCGATGTCGATGCCCAGGAAGTCGTGCACGTCCACCGCAGTCTGGACGATCGGATGAGACCGGGCCGGCCGCAGCATCTCCTCCGTCCCACCCGCCCGGTTCTTCTGGACGACCTCCTTCCGCCACGTCACGCCTTCCTTGGTGGCCGCCAGGTTCACCGCCTGGTCGATTTCCCGATCCAGCGAGTCGAGCAGCGTCGGATTCGGCGAGCGGAGGTCCATCGTGAAGTGCAATTCCTGCGGAATCCCGTTGAAGATCACCCCCCCGTGCACCTGCCCGATGTTGGCGACCGCGCCGTTCGGCAGGGCCGGGAACTGGAGGGCGTAGATCCGGGCCACCGCATCCGCCAGCGCCTTGACGGGCGTTGGCTTCCCCCGCGACGTGACCGTGTGCGATCCGGCCGCGGCAAAGTGATATCGGCTCCAATAGATGCCGAGTGCCCCGTAGTTGATCGGACCGAGACCGCCGTCCATTCCGATCAGCAGATCCGGTTTGGGATTGTGCTCCAGCCAGTAGTCCATGCCCCGGAGCCCGACCTCCTCCTGGGTCGTCCCGATGAACACGAAGTTCGCCTTGGTCTGCACCCGGGCCGCCCGGAGCGCTCGGATCATGGCCAGCATGTTGGCCACGCTGGCGCTGTTGTCGAAGATTCCCGGCGCTCGCAGGGTGTCGCCCTGCCGCTGAACCCTGAGATCAGTGCCTAGGGGGTGCACGATGTCGAGGTGCGCGGCAAACACGATGGTCGGTCCGTTCGACCGGGTCGGCGCCCGACCCACCACGTTGCCGATCGAATCGGTGGTCACCACCAGCCCCTCCGCCTTCATCATCCGGGCCAGGTACGCGCCCCGCTCCTGCTCATGGCCGGACTTGCCCTGCATCTCGGCAATCCGGATCCATTCTTCGACATGCTTCGGGAAGTTCCGCTCCAGCACGGCCAGCGCGGCTTTGACATCGGGTCGCTCCGCAATGGCAGCCGACCACTTGGTGGGATAGGAACTGGGCTGAGCCATCAGCCCCATCGGAATGACCATGGCGACTACGAAACCAACGAGCGACCGAATCACGCGACTTCTCCCGCGGTTGAGGAACCGATCCTAAGGATAACTTGACCGAATTACGGACACCTCACGAGCCGTTCAAGGTCGTTTACCCGTCACCCGGCCATCTTGGCTGACGTCGGGGCTACCGCCCCGGGAGCAGCCGTTGCCACAGCGCGAACCACCCCTCCCGAGGGCCCTCGAGCCCCCAGGAGGCGTGTATGGGCCGACAACTTCGCTGGATCCCGCTGGTCGGTGTGCTGGTTGCGGCCTGCGGCAAGGGCACCGAGCCGAATCCCCCCAATCCCCCACCGACCAATGTCGTCGCCACGGTTGAGGTGGCCCCTCCGTCCGCCAGTCTACAGGTCCCCGAAACCGTTCAACTGACGGCGACACCCAGGACATCTGCTGGCGCGGTCGTCGCCGGCAAGACCGCCACGTGGTCATCGTCGGCGGCCTCGGTGGCCTCCGTCTCCGGCGCTGGCCTGGTCACCGCGGTCGGCGCCGGCACGGCCACCATCAGCGCCTCGATCGACGGCAAGACGGGCACCGCCACGGTTGCGGTCACGCAAGTGCTCGGCGGACCGGTGGTGGCGCAAGGAACCATCGGCGCCGCGGGCGGTACGGTTGGAACCGCCGACGTCGGGGTCTCCGTGGCCGCCGGCGCGTTTACCGCCAGCCGCACCATCACCATCATCCGCGACACGCTCACCGAGAACGAGTTCGGCACCAACTCGGCCAGCGCACTTTTCCGACTCGACGGGTTCCCCAGTGCGACCGCCACCGATGTGCGGGTGCGGATTCGGCTGACCAAACCCCTCGAAGGCCAGGGCGCCATCGTGGCAGGCCGCCCCACGCTCGTCCAAGGTGATGTCGACACCACCCTGATGGGCTACTGGTTCCACCAGGCCACGGACTCCTCCGGCTACCTGGTGGCCACCATCCCGATCACCGGCCGCGCGGTGGCCAGCAACGGACCCGCCGCCGCCGCCGGGAAGATCGACATCCCGAGCTTTGCGGAAGCCGCGGTGGTCTCCGGCCTGATCAACGTCGTTCGTCAAGCCTCGTCCGCTGGTCACTTCGCCGGCTGGGGACTCGGCGGCGGCGCCATCACCGCCGACATCGCCCGCCGGCTCGACAAGACCCTTCGTTACATGGAGGAGGCCCACACCGCCATCAGTGGGCTCGGCTACACCTTTGCCCACCGGACCGCGTGGCCGATGCAGGTGTACGTCACCAATGCCATGCCCGCCAACTGGCTCGGTGCCTACTACGCCGCCAGCGCCTGGCCCATCGACCGGAACGCCGGCTACATCGCCATGCGCGCCAACAAGGTCGACGAGCCGTTCTTCGGCGGCACCGCCATCCACGAGTTCTTCCACTTCACGCAGTGGGGGTTCCAGAACCCGGCCGACTGGACCAGCTACGGCGCTCGCAACTGGTTCAACGAAGCCGCCTCGACCTGGATGGAGGGCAGCCACCCGAGTGTGGCCCAGCCCTACAACGCGCCGATCGCCATGGGCTGGCGTGACTCGCTTTACGCCGGGTTCAGCGCCAGCATGACCGGGTCCTCCGGCTACGGTCGCGCGCCGCTGCTCAAGTACGTCGAGGACCGGTGGGGCAAGGCCAAGGTGCGGGAGATGTACGTCTCGATGCAGAACGGGATGACCCCGATCGCGGGCTTCCTGGCCAACATCCCCGAGCCGCCGGCCGTCTGGTGGCCGGATTTGCTGACCAAACTGTTGACCGGAACCCTCTACCCGTGGCCGCCGAACCAGGTGCTTCCCAACGAAGACCCCACCGATCCGTTCGCGGCCATGCAGGCATTGGACGTCTACACCGATGCGCTGCCGGTGGCGATCGATCTCAATGGCCTGGGCGCCAACATCCAGCGCATCCGTCGGGATTCGACCCGGTTCGGTCCGCAGTACCA